>NZ_BAABDO010000049.1:0-43891 GCF_039539665.1 Actinomadura keratinilytica | reverse complement strand
CGCCAGGCCGCCCGCGCCGCCGAACGCGCCGCGCACGGTGCGGTGGCGCTGCCGGGGCTGCTGGTCCGGGTTCTGTCGCTGCGCCGCCTGCTGGGCGCCGCCGCTGTCGCGGCCGTGGCGGTCGCCGCGGCCGCGATCGGCCGTCGGGTGGTCCGGCGGCGCTGATCGGCGGGTGTTGACCATGTGACAACCGACGCTCTATGTCCTGTTTAGCCCGGTAAGTGCGGGTAGGGGGGCTGTGACTACAGCAGCATTCCCCCCATCCCACGAGGAGTGGATGACATGACTGGGCCGATCGCCCAGCAGACTTCGGGCACCAACTACGTCCAGCGCGGCGGCTCCAGCGGACTGGCCGACGTCGTCGACCTGATCCTGGACAAGGGACTGGTCATCGACGTGTACGCGCGCGTGTCGCTGGTCGGCATCGAGATCCTCACGGTCGACGTGCGGATCGTCGTCGCCAGCGTCGACACCTACCTGCGGTTCGCCGAGGCGGTCAACCGCCTGGACATCGCCCACGACGGCACCGCCAAGGGCATCCCGCAGCTGGTCGGCGACATGCAGCGGTCCGGCGCCGAGAGCAAGACCAAGGGCGCCCTGCAGGGCGCGCAGGAACGGCTCCGCGAAAGCCTCGGCACCGCCGACCGCGAAGGCGAACCCGCCGCCCGGCCCTCCGGGAGGGAGGAGGAATGACCCGCCCGGACGTCGCCCCTGACACCCGTCCCGCCGGCCAGGACACGCCCCTGTACGTCTACGGCGTCATCCGCGGTGACGCCGACGTGCCGCCCGGGCTGACCGGCCTGGGCGGCCAGCCGGTGACCGTGGTCGCCCGCGGCGGCTGCGGCGCGGCCGTCAGCGCCCTGCCGGCGGGCCGTCCGCTCGGTGAGCGCGCCGACCTGCTGGCGCATCAGCGGGTGCTGGCCGCCCTGGTGGACGCCGGCCTGGCGGTGCTGCCGTTCCGGTTCGGCGCCGCGATGACCGGCCGCGACGCCGTGGCCGAGGAGCTGCTGGCCGCCAACGCCGACCGCCTCACCGGCGACCTCGACCGGGTCGACGGGCGCCTGGAGCTGCGGTTGAAGGGCACCTACGTGCAGGACGCCGTGCTGCGCGAGGTCATGGCCGGTGACCCGCAGGTCGCCGAGCTGTCGCGGCGGCTGCGGCAGGCGCCCGCCGACGCCGCCGACGCGCTGTACTACGACCGCGTCCGCCTCGGCGAGCTGATCGCCCAGGCGTTGCAGCGGCGCCGCGAGCACGACGCCCGCGTCCTGCTGGAGCGGCTGGCACCGGCGGCCCGCGAGGTCGCGCCCAAGACCCCGGCCCGCGACGAGGACGTCGTCGACGCCGCGTTCCTGATCGACCGCGACCGCCGCGGCGACTTCGAGCAGGCCGTGGACGCCCTCGGCGCCGAGCACGCCGACCGCATCCGCCTGCGGCTGATCGGACCGCTGCCGCCCTACGACTTCGTCCCGGGCGGCTGACACAGGGGAGGGGCGACATGGGATTGATCACGGGACTGGCGACGCTGCCGTTGGCGCCGGTGCGCGGCGTGATCTGGGTCGCCGAGGTGCTGACCGAGCACGCCGAGGCGCAGCTGTACGACCCGGCGCGGATCGCGGCGGAGATGCAGGAGATCGCCGATCTGCTGGCGGCGGGGGAGATCGATGAGGACGAGGCCGCGGCGCGGGAGGAGGAGCTGCTGGCGCGGCTGCCCCGTTCCGGTCCCGCCGCCGGTCCCGCCGCCGGTCCCGCGGCCGGAGACACGGCCGGAGACACGGCCGGAGACACGGCCGGAGACACGGCCGGGGCGCCTGGCGGCCCGACGGCGCCGGGGGAGCCGGGGGAGCCGGGGGAGTGGGACGACCCCGGTCGGCCCGGACACCTCGACGCCCAGGAAGAACAGCGCGGGGGTGCGGCCGGCGTGCCGCGCGAGGAACCGCCCGGGGGGTGAGCGATGCCGCGTCAGCCGCCCGGAGCGTCTGCGGACGCGTCCCAGGCGGCGCGCCGCGCGGTCGGTCACGTCACCGGCATGACCGGCCGCGCCGCCGAAGGGGTCGTCGGTGTCGAACGCCGCGAGGACGGCGGG
Source organism: Actinomadura keratinilytica (assembly GCF_039539665.1). Classification (NCBI taxonomy): domain Bacteria; kingdom Bacillati; phylum Actinomycetota; class Actinomycetes; order Streptosporangiales; family Thermomonosporaceae; genus Actinomadura; species Actinomadura keratinilytica. The sequence continues at coordinate 41,808 of NZ_BAABDO010000049.1, read as the reverse complement.
TGGCGGGTGACCGTGGAGGTGGTGGAGACCCATCGCATTCCCGATTCGTCCGACATCCTCGCCGTTTACGAGGCCGACCTGGACGCCGACGGGGAGCTGGCGGCGTTCCACCGCGTCCGCCGCTACACCCGCGGCCGCGTCGACCACCCCTGACCCGCTGCGCCGCAGACCACTGCACCGCCGTTCGCACACACCCAGACGGCACACCCAGACAGCACACGGAGGATGACCCGCTTTGAGTGAGATCCCCTACACCGGCGCCCGCGGCGGCGTCGTCCGCCCGGCGGGCGAGCAGCGGACCGGTACGAGCCTGGCCGACCTGCTGGAACGCATCCTGGACAAGGGCATCGTGATCGTCGGGGACATCCGGGTCAACCTGCTGGACATCGAGCTGCTCACCGTGAAGCTGCGGCTGCTGGTCGCCTCCGTCGACCGCGCCAAGGAGATGGGCATCGACTGGTGGGAGCACGACCCGTCGCTGTCGTCGCGCGCCCGCGCCGAGGTGGAGGCGGCCGAACAGCGCGACCGGTTGGAGCACGACCGGCTGGCCGAGGAGAACCGCCTGCTGCGCGAACGCCTGGCCGCCCTGGAAGCCGCCGCGCCCGCGGCCCGCCCGCTGGGCGGCCGTCCCACCGAAAGGCCAGGTGAGACGGGCGAAGGCGGACAGGAGGGGTAAGGAGGGGTGATGAACCACCACACAGGCCGGCACGAACCCGGCACCCGACGGCAGGGCACCGCCGTGTACCTGTACGGTGTCGCGCGCGGCCTGGACCCGGGGGCGCTGGGCGGCGTCACCGGCGTGTCGTCGGCCGCCGTGCGCGCGGTCCCCGCCGATGACCTGATCGCCCTGGTCAGCACCGTGGAACTGGCCGATTTCGGCGAGGACGCCCTGCGCGACCATCTGGAGGACCTGGACTGGTTGGAGGCCACCGCCCGCGCCCACCACGAGGTCGTCGACCGCGCCGCGCAGGCCGCCCCCACCGCACCGGTCCGCATCGCCACCCTCTACCGCGACGACGACCGCGTCCGGCAGGTGCTGCACGAGCAGCACCCCCAGTTCACCCGCGTCCTGGACCTGATCAGCGGCCGCGCCGAATGGGGCGTGAAGATCTACGCCCACGCCGAGGCGTTGGAGACCTGCGACCCCGAGCCGCAGCCGCAGACCGCCGGCGGCAGGACGGGGACGGCGTATCTGCGGCGGCGTCAGGCGCAGCGCCGCAGCCGCCAGGACGCCTCCCGGCGCGTCGGCGACTACGCCCAGTCGGTCCACGAACGCCTCATCCAGTACGCGCGCGCCTCGCGCCGCCATCCTCCGCAGGACCAGCGGCTGTCGGGGCGGGCGGGGGTGCCGGTGCTGAACATGGCCTATCTGCTCGACGACGAGCACACCAAGGGGTTCTTGGACACCGCCCGCCGCGCCGACGCCGAGTTGACCGGTGTCGACGTCGAGGTCACCGGGCCGTGGCCGCCGTACTCCTTCATCGACACCAGCGACATCGACACCACCGACACCGCCGCCGCAGGTGCGAACCGGCGCGGGCGGTCCGGGCGGGGGGAGGCGCCATGACGGCCGTCGTCGACACCGGGCCGTACGGGCCGCCGCTGGAGCGCGTGGCGCTGGTCGATCTGCTGGACCGGCTGCTGGCCGGGGGCGTCGTCCTCACCGGCGACCTGGTGATCTCCGTTGCCGAGGTCGATCTGGTCGAGGTGTCCCTGCGCGCCCTGATCACCACCGTCCGCGGCGAGCTGACCGCGTCCGAGCCCGCCGCCGTAGAGGAGCAGCCGTGATGCGCCGTGAGCCGGTCAGCGGGGACGTCCACGTCCACGACCCCGTCCCCGGCGACCTGTTCCCCGACACCAGCCCCGACACCAGCCCCGGCCCCGGCCGCGACGCCACCCGCACACCGCCCGACACACCGCCCGACACACCGGCCGACACACCGGCCGCCAGGCAGACGGCGCCGGTGCGGGCCCGGCCGATACGGTCCACACCGGCGTCGGCACGCGTGCGGCAACGCCTGGAGACCGACGCCGACCAGGTCGAACGCGACCTGGTCAAACTCGTGCTCACCCTGGTCGAGCTGATCCGCCAGCTCATGGAACGCCAGGCGCTGCGCCGCGTCGACTCCGGCACCCTGGACGACGACCAGATCGAACGGCTCGGCCTGGCGCTCATGCGCCTGGAAGAGGCCATGGACAAGCTCAAAGACCACTTCGACCTCCACGACGGCGACCTCAACCTCGACCTGGGCCCCCTCGGCCCCCTCCTGCCCGAAGACTGACCCCCCGGGGGGCAGGCCGGGTCAGGCGGAAAGCCGCTCGGCCTCCCACAGATCCCGGTAGGGGCCCGGCCGCGCCACCAAGTCGTCGTGGCGGCCCCGCTGCACCACCCGGCCCCGGTCCAACACCAGCACCTCATCGGCGTCGCCCAGCGCCGCCAGCCGGTGCGTCACCAGCAGCAGCGTGCCGCCACCCGGCCACGTCAGCAGCTCCCGGGTGATCTCATCGGCCGTGGCGGTGTCCAAAGCCTCGGTCGGCTCGTCCAGCACCAGCACCGGCGGATCGGCCAGCAGCGCCCGCGCCAGCAGCAGCCGCTGCCGCTGCCCGCCCGACAACCCGCGGCCGCCCTCACCGACCACCGTGTCCCACCCGTCCGGCAGCTCCCGCACCACCTCCAGGAACCGGGCACGCCGCGCCGCCGCCTCCACCTGAGCCTGCGAGGCGTCCGGACGCGCCAGCAGCAGGTTCGCGCGCACCGTACCGGCGAACACATGCGCGTCCTGCGTCAACCCCCGCACCGCCGCCCGCACGTCGTCCTCGGCGTAGGCGGCCAGGTCGCGGCCCGCCAGCTGCACCGACCCGGCCAGCGGCGTCACCGCACCGGCCACCGCCGCCAGCAGCGTGCTCTTGCCCGCGCCGCTGGCGCCCACGATCGCCACCCGCCGGCCCCGCTCCACCCGCACGTCCACCCTGTCCAACGCCACCCCGCCCCACGCCGCACGGCCGTGGGCACAAAAGGTCCGGGCAGGGGACGCGGCGGTGTCGAAGGCGACCGTCACCCCGAGCAGCTCCACACTCAACGGCCCCGCAGGCAGCGAAGCTCCGCCGCGGGACGCCACCGGCGGGGGAGAGGCCAAAAGCGCCGCCACCCGCCGCGCCGACGCCAGCACGTCCCGCATCCGCTGCGCCGCGCCCGCCAGCGGCAGCACCGCCTCGACCGCCACCAGCGCCGTGAGCGCCACGACCGCCACCTGCACCTGGTCGGCGCCCGACCGCAGCGCCTGCCAGGCCACCACCGCCGCCGTCACCCCGGCCACCACCAGCCCCGCCGCGCCCAGCACGCTCGCGGTGCGCGACGCGGCCCGCTCGGCCTGCTCCAGCCGCCGCGCCGCCCGCGCCGCCCGCGCGCTGAACCGGGAGGCGGCGCCGAACACCGCCAGATCCTCGGCGCCGTCCAGCACGTCCAGCGCACACACCGCCAGCCGCTGCCGCTGCCCCGCCACCGGCGCCGCGGCGAGCGCCCCCGCCGTCCACGCCGCCCACGGCAGCACCACACCCCCCACCAGCAGGCCCGCCGCCAGCGGCACGGCCGCCGACGGCACCGCCATCGCGCACACGGCCACACCCGCCGCCCCGCACACCACCGCCGTCACCGCGGGCAGGACGCACCGCAGCAGCAGATCCTGCACCGCCTCCACATCCGACACCAGCCCGCTGAGCACCTGCGCATCGCCCAGATCGCGTGACACGCGGCCACCCGCCGCGGCCGGACCGCGCGCGGCCAGCGCGTCGAACACCTGGCCGCGCAGCCGCGCCAGCGCCCGCAACGCCACATCGTGACCGGCCAGCCGCTCCAGGTACCGCAGCGCGCCCTTGCCCAGCGCGAACCCCCGCACCGCCACGATCGCCAGCGACAACGCCGCCATCGTCGGCTGCTGCGCCGCCCGCGCGATCAGCCATGCCGCGGCCGCCACCAGGCCCAGCCCGCACAGTTCGGCCGCCACCCCGGCCGCCATCGCCCACACCAGCCGCCCCGCATACGGCCGCACCACGCCGGCCAGGCCGCGCAGCGCCCGCACGCCACCGCCCGAACCGGTCACGTCGGCCGTCTGCGTCACGCTCGTCGTTCCGGTCACGCCGCCGCCGTCCTGTCCGTCACACCTCTGACCGGACCGCCGGCCGTGCGGCGGCGGGGGAGGCATCGGACACCAGACGGCCGTCCACCAGCCGCACCACCCGGTCCGCCGCCCCCAAAAGCGCCGGACGATGCACCACCATCACCGCCGACCGGCCCTCCAGCAGCCGCCGCGCCGCCTGCACCAGCACCCCCTCACTGCGCACATCCAGCCGCGCCGTCGGCTCGTCCCAAAGCATCACCGGCGCCTGCGTCAGCCACGCCCGCGCGACCGCCAGCCGCTGCCGCTGCCCCGCCGACAACCCCGCACCGCCCTCACCGAGCACCGTCGCCAACCCCTCCGGCAGGGCATCGATGAACTCCTCGGCGCCCGCCGCGCGCGCCGCCGCCCGCACCCGGGCGTCGTCGGCGTCCGGCACCCCGAGGCGGATGTTGTCGGCCACCGACGCGGCGAACAGATGCGGCCGCTGCGGCACCCAGCCCAGCCGCGACCGCCACTGCGCCACATCCAGCTCCTCCAGCGGCACACCGTCCACCAGCACCCGCCCCGACTCCGGCGTCACCAGCCCGGCCACCACCGCCAGCAGCGTCGACTTGCCCGCACCCGACGGTCCCGTCACCGCCACCCGCTCACCCGGCGCCACCCGCAGCGACACCCCCGCCAGCGCAGGACGCTCCGCCCCCGGATACCGCACCGTCACCTCCTCCAGCACGACCTCCGGCACCCCGCCGGCAGCCCGCCGCGTCACAGCCCGGCTACCACCGGCCGCGGCCCGGCAGGGCGCGTCCAGCACCCCGAACACCTCACCGGCCACCGCCACACCCTCCGCACTGGCATGGAACCGCGACCCCAACGCCCGCAACGGCGCATACACCTCCGGCGCCAGCAACAGCACCAGCAGCCCCGTCGCCAACTCCAAACGCCCCTCCAGCAGCCGCAACCCCACCGGAACCGCCACCAACGCCACCGACAACGAGCACACCAGCTCCACCACCAGCGACGACAGGAACGCCACCCGCAACGCCCCCATCGTCGCCCGCCGATGCTCCTCAGCCAGACGCCGCACCACCACCGACTGATGACCCGCGCGGCCGAACGCCCGCAGCGTCGACAACCCCGCCACCACGTCCCGCAAATGCCCGCCCAACCGCCGCAGCAGCCCCCACTGCCGGCCCGTCCACTGCGCCGTGCTCACCCCCACCAGCGCCCCGAACACCGGCACCAACGGCACCGTCACCGCCACCACCACCGCCGACACCCAATCGGCCGCCCCCAACCGCACCAGCACCACCGGCGGCACCACGCACGCCGCCACCAGCTGCGGCACATACCCGGCAAAGAACGGATCGACCGCATCCAACCCCCGCGTCAGCAGCGTCACCCGCGCCCCGTTCGGCCCCGCACCGGGACGCGCCAACAGCTCCCCGCGCAGCCGCGCCTTCACCCCCGCCGCCGCCCGCCCCGCCACATCCGACGCCACCCACGCCAGCACCGCCCGCCCCCCGACCGCCGCACCCACCACGACCAGCAACCGGGCATCCAACCCCGCCACCGCACGCGCCAACGCATCGGCCTGCACCACCACCAGCACCGCCTGCGCCACCGCCACCGCGGCCAGCACCACCGGCACCCGCCGCGGCAGCCACCCCAGCAGACGACGCTCCACCGCCTTCACCGCACACCCCCCTTCCTTTTCACAGGTAGCCGGGGGACTCGGCCCGGCCCCGGAACGTCCACCACACCAGCGCCTGCGCCCCCAAAAGCAACGGCAACATCACCGCGCACAGCACCGCCGTCACCCCCAGCGCCTGCGGCCCCGCCACCACCTGCGACCACGGCAACCGCGACCCCGCCGCCACCATCACCCCCACCAGGCCCAGCGCCGACACCCAGTACCGGCCCGGCACCCGCCGCGCCCGCTCCACCAGACCACCGGCCAGCCGCAACCGCGCGAACCCCGCCCCATGCACCGCGAACACCAACGCCAACGGCAACCCCAGCACCGTCCCGGCGTTCACCCCCTCCTCCACACGGCCCCCGCCGACCAGCACCGTGCCCAGCACCGCACCCCACACCAGCGCCAGCACCCAGCTGCCCGCCACCACCGCACCGTCACACACCGCACGCCACCGCGCCGCATCCACCCGACCCCGCAACCACAGCCCCATGTCACGCACGATCCACCCCACCAGCAACGCCACGAACAACGGGTACAACCCGCTCAGCAGCGCATGCTCCAACCCCGGGAACGCACCCGCCACCACCCCCGCCGCCGCCACCAGCCACACCTCGTTCGCCAAGAACAACGGCGCGAACGACGCGATCACCAGCCGCCGCTGCCGCGCGTCACGGCCCAGCACCGGCAAAAGCATCCCCACCCCGATGTCAGCCCCCTCCAGCACCAGGTAACCCGCGGTGAACACCGCCAGCACCAACAGCGCAACCGTCTCCAGTTTCGACTCCTCACCCCGGGCCGGCCCGCAACCGGGCACGACACCGTCCGACACGAAACCTCGCCCCGCCCGCACACAGCGGGCTCACAGCGACGGCGTCAACACCGGCCGGTCCGGCTCCGGCGCCCCCGGCGCACCCAACCGCACCGCCTCCGGCCCCCGCCGCGCATACCGCGCCAGCAGCCACACGTTCACCGCCACCAGCACGGCGAACACCACCGTGAACACCACGAACGACGCCGTCACCGCACCCGCCGGCACATCCGACAACGCATCCTCGGTCGTCAGCACCCCGTACACCATCCACGGCTGCCGACCCACCTCACGGAACACCCACCCCGAGATCATCGCCACATACGGCAGCGGCAACGCCGCCATCACCAGCACGTGGAACACCCGGCCCCGCTCCAGCCACCGCCCGAACGGCAGCTTCACCAACGCCACCATCGCCACCAGCGACATCAGCGTCCACGCCGACACCATCGCGATCTCACCCGCCGACGCCAGCCCCGGCGGCGTGTAATCACCCGGCCCGAACCGCGCCTGGAACTGCGCCACCTGCGCCGCCGCCTCCTGCGTCCCCGGATGCTTGGTCGGCTGCACGTACCTGAACTGCATCCCCCCGAACACCACCACCGGGAACACCGACAGCACCACCGCCACCAGCCCCGTCCGCATCGACCGGCGGAACAGATCCGCCTCCGGCGTCCTGCGGAACAGGTGGTAGCCGCTCACCGCCGCCATGAAGAACCCCGCCGTCAGCAGCCCCCCGAACACCACATGCCCGAACGCCAACAGCGCCGTCGGATTGGTCAGCAGCGCCCCCACGTCCGTCAGGTGCGCCACCCCGCCCTCCATCCGGTAGCCCACCGGCCGCTGCAGGAACCCGTTGGCCACCAGGATGAAGTACGCCGAGAAGTACGCCGTGGCCGCCACCACCCAGATCAACGCCAGGTGCACCCACCGGTTCAGCCGATCCCACCCGAAGATCCACAACCCCAGGAAGGTCGACTCCACGAAGAACGCCACCACCGTCTCCATCGCCAGCGGCGCCCCGAACACCTCACCCACGACCCGCGACATCCCCGACCAGTTCAACCCGAACTGGAACTCCATCACCAGGCCCGTGACGATCCCGACCGCATAGTTGATCACATACAGCTGGCCCCAGAACCGCGTCATCCGCCCGGCCACCGCACTGCCCGACAGCGTCGCGAGCGTCTGCGTCAACGCCACCAGCGTCGCCAGACCCAACGTCAACGCCACGAACAGAAAGTGCGAACCCGCCGTCAACGCGAACTGCACCCGCGCCAGCAGCACCGGATCGTCCACCCGTGCCCCTCCCACCGCTCGCCCGATCGATACGCCCCGATCATCGGGCCCGCCGCCCACCCGGCGAATCCGGCCACAGCCGACAACCTGCCTGCACCTTTCGCGCAGCCCCCCACCGTCGCGTACATCTGAAGATGTAGGAAGCCCGCCCCGCCCTCCCCACCACGCACGAGCCCGTCCCCGACCCCGCATCAGGGCCGCCGCCTCGAGCCGCCCCGCGCACCGTCACGGCCCGGCCGGTGTTGCAACAAGACGCGTTGTGGTCGGGCCATCCCGGTTCCGCGGTTCCGCGGGGGGCGGCCGAGGGCAGTGGGGGTGTGCGAGGCGGTGCGTCCAACACCGGGGCACCGGAAGGCTGCAGCCGGGGCGCGCTCGAGGAGCAACCGGCGGGGGAGGAGGTCTGCTGTGACAGCCTCCGCGACGGGCGGACTCGGGGGCTGCCGCAGGCGCCGAACAGCTCGGGGCGCGGCCGCGGGCGCGGCGGGATCCCAGCGTCACCACGGGACTCCGACGGGGCCATCCGGCGTCAACGCGCCGCGGGAACGGCATGCGGCGGCAGGGGAGTGGGCGGCAGTGTCGGCGAACCTCCGCACCCCGCACCGCCACCCGCCGGACCCGAAACACCGACGCGAGCAAATCGGTCAAACCGGGCGGCCTTGTCAACAGGTGAAGACATCTTCGGTCGTGCCCGGCACGGCCACGGGGGAGGGGCGCAAGGCAGCGGGAAGCCCACCTCCCGCCGCCGCGCACACCACCAGCCAGGACCGCCGCCGGTGCGCCGTCCAGGATCGATGTAAAGCGCCTCTCCGGCAGCCGCGGACGGCCGCCACGCGCTGGAGGAGGCGCGCCGGTGCCGACCGCCGACGCGCCGAAGGTCGCCGCCCCACCTTGGGCGGGGCCTTGCGGTCGGGGCGCCGGGACGAACCGGGAAAGCGCGTGACGCCGACCCAGAACCGAACACCGCCTAGAACCGGATCCGCAGGACGCACCCACAAGCGCCGCCGGCCCGGTTGGAAGCGACGGCGCGTCGGTAGGGGCGCAGCTCGAGAAGGCGACTGAAGACACAGCATGGCCCGTCAGAGAGCCTGCGGCCGGCGGTGGCCTCAGGCGGCGCGGCGCATCGGCGCGCAGATGTCCATCCCGTGAAAGCGCGACGGGTGATGCGACCGGGGGGAGGAGGACGGTGGGCGCGCGGGGGCGTCCCAACCAGGTCTACTTAACATAATGTGCATTATCGACCATGCGTCGGGCCTGGTCGGAAGGGGCGGAAGGGGCTGTTCGTGCAGCCGTCCGTGTTCGGCGATGACTCGGCGGCGGCGTGGTCGCTGGTGTTGCAGCCGCCCGGCGCGTTCCCGTCCGGTGGGCGGCAGTCGGCGGCACCGGCGCCGCAGTCCGGCGCCGGTGTGCGGACCCGGGATCAGGCGCCCGCAATGTGGGCGCCGCCGGGTGTGCGCGGTCGCTCCTGCCGCCCGGCGGCCGCCCTGGGCGACGGCGCGGTCGGGTGCGGCGCGGGCGGCGGGCGGGTCTCAGGGCGCGGCGCGGTGCGGCTGCAGGGCGCTGATGTAGTCGACCAGCCGGACGCCGATGTCGAACGGCGCGTCGGGCCCGTCCAGGTCGGGGTCCAGCCAGGTCTCGGAGATCCGCCGCCACGTCGTCCGGCCCAGGAACACCCCGGCGACCGCGTCGTCGCCCAGGGCGGCGCGCCACCGCGGCTCGTGGGCGCGCAGGCCGTCCAGCAGCGCCTGGTTGTCGGCCTCGCGGGGATGCTCGGCGTGCCAGCCGATCTCCAGGGCGCGCACGCGGGCGTCGGTGACGATGTCGGCGGCCACCAGCTGCGCCTCGAAGTGCTCCCTGGGCGGTGCGGCGTCGCCGTACCAGACCTTGACTCCGTTGGAGCGCACCTGCACGCGCAGCGGCCCGGCGGCCCTGGGTGCCGATCCCCTGACGACCTCGCCGACCTGGTCGAACAGTGCCTGGTCCGCCATGTGCTGCGCCTTCCCGTCCCCCGCCGACACAGGCGGCGCGGCTGGGCCGGTGGTGCCGCGGCGCCCTGTCCATGATCTCATCCCGGCCGGGTGATCAAACCGTACAGAATCCATCTTCTGAGTGGTTTGTTATGTTCTGTCGGGTTTGTGGGGGTGGTGGGGTCTGTCGGCGGCGGACGGTAACGTGCCGCGATGTGCGTCCCCGTGATGTCGAACGTGTCACCGTCGCCCAGGCCGTGGACCGGTACGCCGAGATGGTCCGCGCCAAGTCCCTCACCGGCGCGCTGGCGCCCGGCAGCGCCGAGGTGTACGTGCGCGACGTGCACACCTTCGCCGAGCTGGCCGGGCCCGACCGGGTGCTGGACGATCTGACCGGCGAGGACATCGACCAGGTGCTGCTGGCGTTCGCCCGCAAACCCGACGGGCGGCGCCGCGGCCCCTCCCCCTCCCCCGGCGGTGACGGGCGGGCCGCGGGCGAGGGCGCCGCGGTCGCCACGCAGAGCGCGGCGTCGCAGGCGCGGTTCCGCCGGTCGGTGTCGGCGCTGTTCCGGCACGCCATGATCGCCGGGTGGGTGCATCTGGACCCGAAGGCGGGGGCGGCGGCGCGGCCGCGGCCGCGGCGCGGGCTGCGCGCCGAGCGGCGGGCGCTGACCGCCGAGCAGGCCGAGGGGCTGCTGGGCGCGGCGCGCCGGCTGGCCGAGGCGGCGGCCGAGCCGGGGCGGCGCCGCAACCAGCGCGTGGAGCTGCGGGTCGGCCTGATCGTGCTGCTGCTGGCGGAGCTGGGGCCGCGGGTGTCGGAGCTGACCCGCGCCGATGTGGAGCATTTCTTCGTCAACGACGGGGTGCGGTACTGGCGGGTGTTCGGCAAGGGCGGCCGCACCCGGGACGTGCCGCTGCCGCGTCCGGTGGCGGAGGTGCTGGACGCGTATCTGGCCGAGGGGCGTCCCCTGTTGGACCGCGGCCGCGAACCCCGGGCGCTGCTGCTGTCGTGGCGGGGCCGCCGGCTGGCGCGCGGTGACGTGCAGGCGGTGATCGACCGGGTGCAGGCGCGGGTGGAGCCGGAGCGGCGCCGCGCCGTCACGCCGCACGGGTTGCGGCACACCACCGCGACGCATCTGCTGGCGGCCGCGACCGACATGGACGCGGTGCGGCGGGTGCTGGGGCATGCCGACCTGTCGACGCTGGGCCGCTACCGTGACGAGCTGCCCGGGGAGCTGGAGGCGGCGATGCGGGTGCATCCGCTGCTGGGGCGCGTGGATTCGCGGCCCTCCGGCCAGGAGCGCTGACGGGCGCGGTCGGGGGCGCGTGGGCGCAGGTCAGATTCGGGGGGCGGGTCCAGGGGTCAGATCCAGCCGAGCTGGGAGGGCTGGGGGAAGCCGCCCTGCCGCAGGCCGTAGGCGGCCAGCAGGAGCAGCGCGCAGGCGAACGCGGTCGCCCAGGCGCCGCCGAGGCGGCCGCGCGCGCTCCAGCCCCAGGCGGTGAACGCGGCCGCCACGGCGATGCCCATGTCGGCGGTGCCGCCTTCCAGGCTGTTGGTGGTGAACGTCACTCCGGTCAGCAGCGCGGCGGTGTGCGTCAGGACGCGTCCGGCGGCGGTGCGGGGTGCCGGGTGGTGTGCCAGGGCCGCGGCCAGGGACGCCGCGACCAGGGCCGCTCCCCCGTACCAGATGTAGTGGCCGACGACCTCGTCCCACAGGTGCGCGGCCGCGTTGGGGGTGTGGTTGCCGACGGAGTTGGCGGCCAGGTGGATGCCGTGCCCTTCGACGTAGGTGAGGGCGCCGGTGAGGTAGAGCGCCCAGGCGCGGCGGTCCGCTCCCCCGGTGTGCAGGGCGGCGGCTGCCGGGAGGAGGACGGCGTAGGGGGTGAGCAGGTCGATCCAGTCGGCCCAGCGGGTGGGGCCGATGGTGCCGAGCCAGGCCATGGCGACGCCGACGTGGTGGGTGAGCGCGTAGGTGACGGCGGTGGCGGTCAGCCAGAACGCGGGGTGCGCGTAGGCGGGCCCGGTGGTGGGTGCGGTGTCGGCGGTGGGCGGTGTGGGCGGCGGTGTGGGCATGGGCGGGGCTCCGGCTGGTTCGGCGCCGTGGGCGTGGGTGTCCATCATGGCGTCGCCGTGGCGGCGGCAGAACGTGCCGTGCGTCTCCCATGGGTGCGGCCTGGGCGTCAGCGGTGCAGGAGGGTGCGGGCGAGGGTGTAGGCCTCGGTGAGGTTGCTGCCGCGGTAGTCGATGCTGGCCAGGTCGGACAGGTGGTGGTCGGCGTTGACGGCGACGGTGTGGGTGAGGTGGCGGAACAGCGGCGCGTCGGACATCGAGTCGCCGTAGGCGACGCAGCGGGTGCGGGGCAGGCCGTGGCGGCGGCGCAGGTCCTCGGTGAGGCGGACTTTGTCGTCGGGGGTGAGGATGGCGTCGGGGTCGAGGGGGGCGGTGAAGGGCGGTGGGGGGAAGCGGGAGGCGAGGACGTCGTCGAAGCCGAGGTCGAGCAGGTGGCGGGCGAAGAAGTCGGGTGACATGGTGATGACGGCGCTGTGTTCGCCGCGGGCGCGGATGTCGGCGCAGACGTCGGCGATGCCGTCGATCCAGGGGGCTGCGGCGTAGGCGGCGGCGACGGCGTCGGGGGTCAGGTCGCGCCACAGGCGGTGGAGGGCGGCGGCGAAGCCGCGGGTGTCGAGGGTTCCGGCGGCGAAGCGGGCTTCCAGTTCTTTCAGCTGCGGCAGGGTGCCGAGTCGGCGGGCCAGTTCGAGGCCGGCGGTGGAGCCGGCGAGCAGGGTGCCGTCCATGTCGAAGATGTGCAGGATGCTCACAGATGAGGGAGTGTGGGCGGTGGGGGTGGTGGGGCGCCACCCTATTTCGCCGCGGTGTCGGGGCCGTGGGGTTCGTCGGGGTCGTCGTCGCGGGGTTTGTCGGGCCAGACGGCGTAGGAGATGAGGACGGCGGCCCAGATGCCGAGGGGGACGGCGGGCCAGTAGGACTTCCACTCCCCCGCATGCAGGCTGGTGGCGGCCCAGATGACGGTCATGATGACCGCGCCGCCGGCCCAGTAGCTCCATTCGTCGAACCAGGCGCGTTTGTCGGCGCGGGCGCGTGCGGCGCGGCGGGCGGCGGCGGCCCTGGCCTGGGCGGCGCGGGAGACGGGCAGGTCGGCGGTGAGCGGGGCGAGTTGGGCGGTGGTGACGGCGGCGGCGGCCGCGTCGAGGCGGCGCTGGTATTCGGCGGTGTCGAGGGCGCCTTCGGCGAGGGCGTCGCCGAGGCGTTCGATGACGGCGGTGCGGTCGGCGTCGGAGGCGCGTATCGGCGGGGCGCCCGCGATGCCGTTCGAGGCGCTGTCGGGTGCGCCGTCGGGGGTGTTGTGCGGGAGGTGGTGGGGGGTGGGCATGGGTGGTTCTCCTGGGTGCCGGGGGTTGTGGTGGCGGGGTGGTTCAAGGATGTGGCGGGCGGGCGCGGCGGATCGTCCTCCGGGGTGAGGATCCTTGTGTACATCGTTCGCAGGACGCGGTGTGGGCCCTGACGAAAGTGGGGGTGGGTGGGGGTCGTTCGTTCGATGCCGCCGGGGGTGGTCGTTTTCTAGCGTCGGGCGGTATGGACGCAGTGACGGATCTGGTGGGGCAGGTGCTGCACGCCGCGGTGGCCTCTCCGTGGTTCTACGTGGCGCTGTTCGCGGTGGCGGTGATCGACGGGTTCTTCCCGGCGGTGCCGAGCGAGAGCTTGGTGATCACGGGGGGTGTGTACGCGGCGTCGGGTGAGCCGGACGTGGTGGCGGTGGTGGTGCTGGCGGCGCTGGGGGCGTTCACCGGTGACCACGTGTCGTATCTGGTGGGGCGGTTGTGGGGTGGGCGGTTGGTGGCGCGGGCGCCGGCGGGGTCGCGGCGTGGGCGGGCGTTGGGTTGGGCGCGTGGGGTGTTGGACGAGCGTGGCGGGTTGTTTTTGGTGGTGGCGCGTTATGTGCCGGGTGGGCGGACGGCGGTGACGGTGGCGATGGGGTCGGTGGGGTATCCGGTGCGTTCGTTCGCGTTGTTCGCGGGGCTGGCGGCGGTGGGTTGGGCGGTGTACGGGGCGGTGCTGGGTTATGTGGGCGGGGTGGCGTTTGGGGAGGACCCGGTCCGGGGTGTGGCGATGGGGTTGGGGCTGGCGGTGGCGGTGACCCTGGTGGTGGAGGCGGTGCGGTTTGTGCGGCGCCGCCGGGGCGGTCGTGTGGCGTTCGCGGAGCCGTCGGCGCCGGTGGAGGTGCGGGCGGGGGTGGGGGCCGTTGATCTGGAGGGGGCGGCGGGGTGCCGAACCGCCGGTAACAAAGACCCTGTTACGTGACTTTCTCGACATAATCGTGAACGTCGGGTGAACTCCAGCAGTCTGGTGCAGGATCACTTTTCGATGTGTAACTCACATCGATCGCTTCGAGCGTGAGGGAGAGCATGCGCGCGCCTGAGTTCAGCGCTGACTTGTATCGCGAGATCACCGAGTTCGCCCATGGCACGCCGTCGTGGGTGCATTCGTTCGCCGAGGTCGGCACGGATGCGGGGCTGCTGGTGTTCGCCGTGTTGTTCGTGGTGGGCTGGTGGCGGGCCCGCGGCGGTGACGCGCGGGCGATGGGGCTGGCGCTGCTGGCGCCGGTGGCGGTGGTGGCCGCGTACCTGGTCAGCGAGGTGTCCAAGAGCGTGCTGCAGGAGGAGCGGCCGTGCCGTGCGGTGGCGGGTGCGATGAACATCGTCGCGTGTCCGGCGCCGGGCGACTGGTCGTTCCCCAGCAACCACGCCACGATCGCGGCGGCGTCGGCCGCGGTGATCGTGGTGGCGTGGCGGGCGATGGCGTGGCTGGTGCTGCCGCTGGCGGCGGTGATGGCGTTCTCCCGCGTGTTCGTGGGGGTGCACTACCCGCACGACGTGGCCGCCGGGTTCGTGCTGGGCGTGGTGGTGGCGCCGCTGGTGGCGGTGCTGCTGGTGCGTGCGGTCGCGCCGCTGGTGGTGGCGGTGCGGCGGGTGGCCGCGGGTGCGGTGCTGCTGGGCGCCGGGGTGCCGGTCGAGGCGGTCCCTTCCCCGGCCGCGGCGGGCCCGGCGGGCCGGATGCTGGCCGGTGACGCGGGGACCGCGGTCACCAGGCCGGACCTGGCGGCCATCCCCGGCCGCGACCTGGAGCCGCCGCATCGCTGACCGCCCGCCCGCCGCGCCGGTGTGCGCGGCGGGTACGGCGCGCGGGCGCGTTGCGGACACTCACCGCGTTGCGGACACTCACGGCGAGGGGCCGTTCCTAGCAGGTGGCCGACCTGCGGGGGCGGCCCCTCGCCGCTCGTGGACGGACAAGGCGGCGGTGGCCGGGGCTCAGGGGGCGGGGGTGCCGTCGATCAGGCCCGCCTCGTAGGCGACGATCGCGGCCTGCACCCGGTTGCGGACCTCCAGCCGCATCAGGATCGTGCTCACATACGCCTTGACGGTGCCTTCCACCACGTGCAGCCGGGAGGCGATCTCGGCGTTGGACAGCCCGGCGCCCACCAGCGCCAGCACCTGCCGTTCCCGCGGGGTGAGCGCCGCGATGCGGCGGCGGGCGTGCGCGCCGTGCGCCAGGCGGCCGCCGCGCAGCTCGGTGATGACGCGGTGGGCGACCTTGGGCGACAGGTAGGCGGCGCCGCCGGCGACGGCCCGCACCCCGGCGATCAGCTCGTGCGGGTCGCCGGACTTGAGCAGGAACCCGCTGGCGCCGCCGGACAGGGCGCGGGCGATGTACTCGTCCTCCCCGAACGTGGTCAAGATGGCCACGGCGGTGCCGGGGGCGGCGCGGGCCAGCTCGGCGGCCCCCTCCCCCGCCGTGCCCCCAGGCGTGTCCCCCGCCCTGTCCCCCGATGTGTCCCCCGATGTGTCCCCTGGCGTGTCTTCCGGCGGGTCCGCGGGCGGCGGGGGCTGTTGGACGAGCGTGACGGGAATGCCCGAGGCGCGGGCACGGTCGACCAGCTCCGCCACGGCGCGGCCGACCGGCACGTCCGGCACGGGCGGATCGCCCGCCGACACCGCACCGGCCCCGGCGCCGGACGCGGCGTCGGGTGCGGCGTCGGGTGCGGTGTCCTCGCGCAGCACGCCGATGATCTGCCGCAGCCGCTCGGTGGCCTCGGCCGCCCAGGCGCGCAGCTCGGCGTCGGCGGCGCGGTGGCGGTCGGCCAGGCCGGGCGCGACCTGCAGGGCGCCGGCGCGCACCGCCAGCAGCGCCAGCTCGTGGCCGAGGGAGTCGTGCATGTCCTGGGCGATGCGGGCGCGTTCGCGCAGCCGTTCGCGTTCGGCGACGATGCGCTGCTCGCGTTCCAGCTGCTCGGCGCGCTCCCACCCGGCGTGCAGCAGCTGCCGGTACTGGCGCCAGTACCGGCCGGCCAGCCAGGGCAGCACGCCCAGCAGCACCAGCCAGATCGTCAGCGGGAACCAGACGGTGACCTCGACGCCGCGGACCAGGTTCCACACGGTGCCGGCCACGAAGATGCCGGTGAACCCCCACAGGACCGGGCGGGCGCGGGTGCGGCGCAGCCCGGTCTGGTAGGCCAGGACCGGCAGGGCGAACACGAAGTTGCCGTGTACGGCGGTGAGCGCCGTCCCGGTCACCAGCGCCGTCAGCGGCCAGGCCCGGCCGACCGCGATGGCCGCGCCCAGCACCAGCACCGCGGCGGCCTCCAGCCACCAGCGGGCCTGCCCCGCACGCGGGGGCAGTACGGTGACCACCATCGGGAACGACAGCACCGCCCACAGCAGCAGGTCCAGCAGCGCCGCGCGCCGCGCCGGCACCCGCCGCCGACCCCGCCGACCCCGCCAGGCCCGCCGGTTCCGGTGCGGGGGGCTGTGGCGGAAAGGGCCCGGGGACGCTGCGGGGGTTCGGGAGGGGGCGGGACCGGGCCGCGGCACAGCCGTGCAGGTCGGGTCGTCCACCCGGCCCACGGTACAAGCCGCCCAACTGCTGCGATACTGCCGAAAGTCAAGGGTCTCCCCCGACGCGGGCGTCCCGGTCCCGCCCAGGTTCGGGCCCGGCCGCCCCCCCGGGGGGTGGGGCCGTTCGCAGGTTGATGACTGGTGGGGGTGCCGCTCGACTACGGTGGTGCCCGTGACAGTGACCCGATGAGCGCGGCGCCGTCGGACGCTGTCGGGATGGGCCGGTATGCGCGGGCGCGTTCGCGCGGCCACACCCGCCGCTTCCTCACCTGCCTTCTCCTGCTGTACGCCCCCCGCAATCGACGACCAGACCGAAGACCGGTGACATGAAGGAGAACAGTTGATCCCGGTGCTGCTGGCCGACGACCAGACACTGGTCCGGGCCGGATTCCGGTCCATCCTCCAGGGCGAGGACGACATCGAGGTCGTCGCCGAGGCCGGAGACGGGCGGACCGCCGTCGACCTGGCCGCCCGGCTGCGCCCCCGCGTGGTGCTGATGGACATCCGCATGCCCGTCCTGGACGGCCTGGAGGCCACCCGGCGCATCGTGTCCGACCCGCGCCTGACCGACGTCAAAGTGGTGATCTTGACGACGTTCGACCTGGACGACTACGTCTACGGCGCGATCAAGGCCGGGGCCAGCGGCTTTCTGGTCAAGGACACCGAACCGCCCGAACTGATCCACGGCGTGCGGGTGGTGGCGCGCGGGGACGCGCTGCTGGCGCCCACGGTGACGCGCCGCCTGATCGCCGAGTTCGCCGCCCGCATCAACCAGCCCCCGCCCGCGGTCGAGCTCAACGCGCTCACCGACCGCGAACGCGAGGTGCTGGAGCTGGTCGCCGCGGGCCTGTCCAACGAGGAGATCGCCGAACGGCTCGTCCTCAGCCCCGCCACCGCCAAGACCCACGTCAGCCGCATCCTGGCCAAACTCGGCGCGCGCGACCGCGCCCAGCTGGTGGTGCTGGCCTATGAGAGCGGCATGATCCGCCCCGGCTGGCTCAGCTGACCTCCGGCCGGGCCCGCCCCCTCGATGCCCTCCGCATGCGGGGCGGGCCGTCCGGGGACGTGCTCAGGCGTCCTTGCCGTCGGCCGGACGGCGGCGGATCTTGCGCCAGGCGGCGCGGACGTAGCCGTTGATGCGTTCGCTGACGCGGCGCGCCGCGGGGAACTCGGTGCCCAGCAGCCCCAGCCCGGCCAGGATCGCCACGACCCCGGGCCCCGGCAGCACCAGCATCGCCACGCCCGCCACGATCAGCGCCACCCCGGCGACCGCGACCGCCGCCTTGCGCAGCACACGCCACCCCAGCGCGCGGCCCGTCCGCGCCGCCGCGACCTGCCCGCCCGGTTCGGCGTCCCCCGCCCCGGGGGCGGTGGCGGCGGTGGTGGGGTGCTGGCGGGTGCCGGTGGCGGTCACAGGGCCTCCTCACAGGCAAGGGCGGGCAACACGACTTGCTCCTACAGACGCTCGAAGCAGCCCCCGCGGCCGCTGCCGAGCCCCGTCTGTGATCATCCCCACACCGCCCCCCTGCGGCCCGGCCCGGTCGCCGGGCACCCGGCGGCGCAGCAGGAACCACCGGCCCAGGCCAGGCCGGACCGGATCGGCTCGGGTGGGGGCTCGGATGGGGGCTCGGGGGTCAGACGGGGACCTCGACGTAGCCTTCGGCGCCGCACCGCACCTCGGCGCGTCCGCCCGTCACCTGCGCCACCCACGCCCGGAAATCGTCCACCTCGTCCACCGCGACCGGCACGTCGGCCTCCACCAGCCGCCCGTAACGCACCTGCGACGGCTCGCGGCCCCGCCCGTGCAGGTCGCCCAGCAGCCGCCCCGCCAGCGCGTGATCGGCGCTCACCGTCACCGTCACCACCGGGCGCAGCTCCACCACGCCCACCGCGTCGATCGCCTCGGACACCGCCTGCGCGTAGGCGCGCACCAGCCCGCCCGCGCCCAGCTTCACCCCGCCGAAATACCGGGTGACCACCGCCACGACCCCCGTCAGGCCGCGCCGCACCAGCACCTCCAGCATCGGCACGCCCGCCGTGCCGGACGGCTCCCCGTCGTCGCTGCTCTTGGTGATCTCACCGTGCTCGCCGACCACGTAGGCGGTGCAGTTGTGCGTGGCGTCGCGGTGCGCCCGGCGGTGCTCGGCGATGAACGCCACCGCCTCGGCCTCGGTCTGCACCCGGGCCAGCGTGCAGATGAACCGGGACTTGCGGATCTCCAGCTCGTGCCGGCCCGCCTGCCTGATCATGCGCATGGTGTGCCCCCGGGAGCCGCCGTCAGGACGCCGGACCGCCGTCGATCATCTCGATCACGTCGGCGATCGACGGCACCACGTGCGAGGGGCGGAACGGGAACCGCTCCACCTCCTCCTTGCGCGTCACCCCGGTCAGCACCAGGATCGTCTCCAACCCGGCCTCCACCCCGGCCACGATGTCGGTGTCCATCCGGTCGCCGATCATCGCGGTGCTCTCGCTGTGCCCGCCGACCACGTTCAGCGCCGTGCGCATCATCAGCGGATTGGGCTTGCCGACGAAGTACGGCTGCACCCCCGTCGCCTTGGTGATCATCGCGGCGACCGCGCCGCACGCCGGCAGCGACCCCTCCGCCGACGGGCCGATCGGGTCGGGGTTGGTCGCGATGAACCGCGCGCCCCGCTCGATCAGCCGGATCGCCTTGGTGATCTGGGAGAAGCTGTAGGTGCGGGTCTCCCCCAGCACCACATAGTCCGGATCCAGGTCGGTCAGCACGTAGCCGACCTCGTGCAGCGCCGTGGTCAGCCCCGCCTCGCCGATCACGTACGCCGAGCCTTCCGGACGCTGGTCCTGCAGGAACCGCGCCGTCGCCACCGCCGAGGTCCAGATCGACTCGGCCGGCACGTTCAGCCCCACCGCCGCCAGCCGCGCCGCCAGGTCCCGGCGGGTGTAGATGGAGTTGTTGGTCAGGATGAGGAAGCGTTTGCCGGAGGCCTCCAGCCGCCGGATGAACTCCGCGGCGCCCGGAACGGGCTGCCCCTCATGTACCAGGACGCCGTCCATGTCCGACAGCCACGACTCGATCGGCTTACGCGCACTCATGCCGTCATTCTCGCAGGTCGGGATCTTCGCCCGCACCCCTTGAGCGCCGCGCCGCACCCCTTGAGCGCCGCGCCGCAGCCGATGTGCGCCACCGCACCCCGCCGCCGCACCCCGGCGCCGTGCCCTGCCCGCCCGCGGCGCGGCAGCGCCGCCGAAGAGCCGAGAGGAAGGCCCAGGGGGCGGAGGGGGCGGAAAGCCGGTGGCCATGAGGGTGCGGCGGCTTCTACAGTGACCCCTCGTTGATCATGGGCGGTTGCGGGCGCCCGCAGACCGGTCCCGCACCGCGACCGCCCGCGTCGGAAGGGAAGAAAGCCTGTGAACCAGCCGTCCGGTGGAGCCGTCCCCGGCGTCCGTGCGATCAACCCGTCGGAGCTGGCGGCCGGCCCCGGCTACAGCCATGTCATCAGCGTCGACACCCCGGGCCGCCTCGTGGTGATCAGCGGGCAGATCGCCCTGGACGCCGACGGGGCCCTCGTCGGCCCCGGCGACCTGCGCGCCCAGACCCGGCAGGTGTTCACCAACCTGCACACCGCGCTGACCGCCGCCGGCGCCGACTGGCGGAATGTGATCAAACTCGGGTACTTCGTGCGGGACGCGTCCCAGGTGACCGTCGTCCGCGAGGTCCGCGACCAGATGCTGCCGCCGGGGATCGCGCCCGCCAGCACCCTGGTGGAGGTGTCCCGCCTGTTCCGCGACGACCTGCTCATCGAGGTCGAGGCGCTGGCCGTCGTGCCGAGCTGACCCTTTCTCCCGTGCGGTGCGCCGCCGCAACGGGACACTGCAAAGGAAAGGGGGTGCGCGGCGTGGCCGCCGCGCACCCCCGCGCGCTCTATCCCCTCTCGCGGGGGTTGCGCGGGTGCGGGATCAGACGTTCACCCCGTAGTCGGCGGCGATGCCCGCCAGCCCCGAGGCGTAGCCCTGCCCGACCGCGCGGAACTTCCACTCGCTGCCGTGGCGGTAGAGCTCGCCGAACACCATCGCGGTCTCGGTGGAGGCGTCCTCCGTCAGGT
Organism: Actinomadura keratinilytica; assembly: GCF_039539665.1. Classification (NCBI taxonomy): domain Bacteria; kingdom Bacillati; phylum Actinomycetota; class Actinomycetes; order Streptosporangiales; family Thermomonosporaceae; genus Actinomadura; species Actinomadura keratinilytica. The sequence continues at coordinate 20,926 of NZ_BAABDO010000049.1, read as the reverse complement.
CGTAGCGGGCGATCTCGCTGTTGTCGGCCTGGTTCACCACCCGGATGAACGCGTTGCGGACCTGGCCGAAGTTCTGCTGGCGGCTGTCGGCGTCGTAGATGGACACCGGGAACACGATCTTGTCGACCTCGGCGGGCACCGCGGCCAGGTTGACCCTGATCTGCTCGTCGTCGCCCTCGCCCTCGCCGGTGAGGTTGTCGCCGGTGTGCTCGACCGACCCGTCGGGGCTCTTGAGGTTGTTGAAGAACACGAAGTGCTTGTCCGACAGCACCTTGCCGTTCTGCGAGCACAGCAGGGCGCTGGCGTCGAGGTCGAAGTCCGTACCGGTAGTGGTCCGCACATCCCAGCCCAGACCCACCACGACCGCGGTCAGTCCAGGAGCCTCCTTGGTCAGCGAGACGTTGCCGCCCTTGCTCAGACTGACTCCCACTGTGTCTCCCTCCATATCGGCGTCCGCCCGGGCCACCTTGCCCGCGCGGTCTGTTGGGTCAAACGGTAGTCACCCGGCTGCGGTTCCCCAGGGCACTTGCCACATCTCCGCGCGCCGGACGCCGCCCCCGCCCGGCACCGGCGACGGCGCTCCCGGACGTCAGGCGCCCGGCGGCGCACCCGCCGTCCAGGACGGACGGGACCGGTGCGGCCATCCCCGCGGGGTCGGCCGAAGGCGTTGGCGTCCTTGGTTGACGTCCTTGGCCGCTATCGGCCTCGACCTTTGTCGCGCACCCACCGCCGCCCGACTCCCGGATTCCCCGCTGCTTGCCCGCCGCAGTCACTGTCGGGTGACGCGATGGGGAGAGCGCCACCGGCTGCTTCGCCTCCCCCTTGTGAGCACGCCGCATCCAGCACGCCTCCAGGGGCCCGGGCGGCCCGGTGACCACCGCAGCGAAGGCCGTCAGCGCGGAGCTTTTCCTGCACCGCGTCCAGCGGGTCGGCGGCGACCCGGCGGTGCGCGGCGCACCGGTCGCCTCCCCGTCCGGGACCGGCCGCGCTCACCCGCCATCCGCCGGCACGTCCAGCGGCACACCAGGCCGTGTCCGGTCGATCTCGGCGTCCCCTTGCGGTCGGTCTTGGGTGCGGCAGGCGGCAGCCGGGGCTCGTCCGAGCCAGGTGATCGAGCGCCGCATCCCCCGCTAGGCGACGGCGCGGCACCGGCACCCGCCACGCCGAGCCCGCCCACGCCTGCAAGGCCGCGGTCACTGATCACGGCACTGCTGCGGACCCGCCATGGTCCACCGGTCACGTCCGAGGGCGTGTCCCGAAGTGAGGTGAGCGGCCGTCATGTCGCGGCCGTCATGGCGTCGCCGCCGCGATCCCGGTCCCGGGCGACCAGGGCCGGCACCGGCAGCCGCGGGGGGCGGCCGCAGCCCGTCCACCCGCCTTCCACCCGACCGGCCGCAAGGCCCGCCATGCCGTGGAGCGCGGTATCGACCGCCTCGAGCGCCACCAGGCCGTCCCCGCGGGACCGCCGCCACCGAACCAATGGCTCCACCGACCCCAATGGCTCCACCGGCTGTGGAACACGGCCTCAGCGACCCATCGAGCGGTTTCACGGCGGCCGTGGCCCGCCGGTCAGGGGAAGCAAGCGCGGGGACGGCGCGGCGATCTCCTCGCTCCCGGTGCCCCGTCACCTTCGCCGCGACAGCCAGTGCCCATGTGTGAAGACGGGCTGCGCCCGCCGATCTGCCGGCGCAGGCGGCACCCCGGCGGCCCGTGGTGTGCGGGTCAGGACTGCTCGGGAGGGGTGGTGTAGAAGGCGAGGACCCGGTCGGCGGCCTCGCGGGCCGCCTGCGGGTCCGTGCCCGCCCGCACGCTGGCCTCCCGCCACCGCTCGCTGCTCTCCCGGTAGAACCGGAGGCCCTCCGGGGAGGTCATCCAGGCGGCCGCCTCCTGCTGGTCGACGGTCCGGCCGGTGGTCAGGTGCAGCGCCAGGCCCATCAGCGCCCCGTCCCACCCGATGCCGACGGCGCCGGGGCCGTACTGCGCCCACAGCTCGTCGTTGACGTGCGCGACGTGCTCCAGCTCCAGCCGCGTGCCGCCGTCGGGGGCGGGGGTGAGCCGCACCTCGATCCAGCTGACCTCCCCGCCGAACTCCCAGGTGGCGGCGAAGCTCTTGGGCGGGTCGCAGCGCTCGATCGTCCCGCCGGCGTTGCCTTCCAGCTGGAAGCGGCCGCCGGGCCGCAGGTCGCCGGTGACCGGCAGGAACCAGCGCGGGATGCGCTCGATGTTGGTGCAGGCGTCCCACACGTCCTCCACCGGGGACGGGTAGGTCTGCGCGATCGTCAGCACCCGCGCCTGTCCCGCCTCCAGCGTCCGGGTGCCGATGGTGCGCGTCACCGCGTTGATCTGCTCGCTGACTTCGATCATGAGGGCTCTCCTTGCCGACGTCGAAGGTGCCGCGGCCGGTGTCACCGCGACCCCTGGTCACCGGGTTCATTGCCACCCGGGTCGCCGGAAACCCGGGTCGTTGCGCCGTGTCACTCGTGCCCGGCGTCGTCACCGCGGCCGTCGCCGTCACCGCCGTCGGATCCGCCGCGGTCCGCTGACCGGCGCAGGCGGCGTTCCCGCCGCCCCCGCGCCAGCTCGGTGCCCAGCGCGTCCAGGTGCGGGGTCCAGAACCGGCGGAACCGGTCCAGCCAGGCGTCCACCTCCCGCAGCGGCGCCGAGTCCACCGCGTACAGGCGGCGGGTGCCCTGCGCGCGCACCGTCGCGAACCCCGATTCGCGCAGCACTTTCAGGTGCTGCGACACCGCGGGCTGGGAGATGCCGAACTCGGCCCGGATGCGCTCGGACACCGCGCCGGAGGTCATCTCCCCCTCGGCCAGCAGTTCCAGGATCCGGCGGCGCACCGGGTCGCCGAGGACGTCGAACGCGTGCACGGGCCGAAGCTATCCACCCCGGCTTATTAAAGTCAAGGCTTATATAAGGGGTGGCTTTACCCGATGGTGACGCGGCCCGCCAGCAGCTCCAGCGCGCGGTCCACGTCGGCCTCGGTGGTGTAGAGGTGGAACGAGCAGCGCAACCGCCCGGCCCGCACCGACGCCACCACGCCGTGCTCGCCCAGCAGCTCGGCCGTCCCCTCGGCCACCGGCACCGACACGATCGCCGAATCCCCCGGCTCCAGCCCCAGGCCCGCGCGGAACCGGTCGGCCAGGGCCAGGTTGTGCCGGTGGACGGCGTCCACGCCGACCCGCTCCAGCAGCTCCAGCGCCGGGGCGTGCCCCGCCCAGCACGGCCACGCCGGAGACAGGTCCAGCCGGCGCGCGTCATCGGCCAGCCGCAGCGGCAGCCCGTACAGCGACTCCCACACCTGCGCCCCGGCGTACCAGCCCGCCGCCACCGCCGGCAGCTGCGCCAGCACCTGCGGGTCGCCGGTCAGAAAACACGTGCCGCGCGGGCCCAGCAGCCACTTGTACCCGCCGGCGACCAGCAGGTCGACGCGGTCGGCGGGCAGGGGCAGCCACCCGGCGGCCTGCGTGGCGTCCAGCAGCACCCGCGCCCCGTGCGCGCGGGCGGCGCCGATCAGGTCCTCCACCGGGGCCAGGCGGCCGTCGGCCGACTGCACCGCCGACACCGCCACCAGGTCGACCGTGCCGTCCACCGCCTCGGCGATCGACTCCAGCGGCACCGGCCGCACCCGCAGCCCGGGCCGGGCGGCGAAGGGGAACAGCAGCGAGGTGAAGTCCTCCTCGGCGACCAGCACGGTCGCGCCGTCGGGCAGCCAGGAGGCCACCAGCCCCACGAAGTACGACACCTGCGGCCCGATCGCCACCTGTTCGGCGGGCACGCCCATCAGCCGGGCGAACGCGCCGCGCGCCCGCGCCACCACCTGGTCCATCCGGCCGGTGGTCAGCAGGCCGTCCGCGCGGTCGCGTTCGGCCGCCAGCATCGCCTCGTGCGCCGCCCGCGGCGGCAGCCCGTAGGCGGCGGTGTTGAGATAGGTGACCTTGGGGGCGAACTCGCGCCGCGCCCGCTGGATGCCGATCGGAGCAGCCATGTCCCCGATCATCGGCCGTTGTGCCGCCGCGGCGCAAAACGCCGTCGTCGGGGCCGGCTGCGGCATCGCCGCCGCGCCGGTATACCCGGCCGGCATGCTCGACCGGTGCGCGCGGCCCGGACCGCGCCCGTTCCGACGTGCGGGCGCCCGGGGCCGAGGTCACAGGCGGCGCCAGGGGCCGGTGATGGCGAACGTGGTGCCCGGCTCGTAGACGTTGACGAACATCGTCCTCCCGTCCGGAGAGAACGTCACCCCGGCGAACTCCCCCCACTCCGGCTCGTCCGCGGTGCCGATGTTCTGCCGGTTGCGCGCCATCGGATACACCCGGCGGCCGCGCGTCACCCCGAACACGTGCTGGGCGCCGTCGCCGTCCTCGCACACCATCAGCCCGCCCTGCGGCGCCAGGCAGATGTTGTCGGGCGACTCGCCCGGCGTCTGCACATCGGTGCCGGGGCCGAACACCACCACCAGCGTCAGCCGCCGCCGCGCCGGCTCATACGACCAGACCTGCCCGAAGTGGTCGCCGGTCGATCCTTCTTGGCTGCGGGCGTAGCTGGAGACGAAGTACACCCGGTCGCCGCCCCAGTAGCAGCCCTCCAGCTTCTGGGCGTGCGTGATGCCGCGGGGGCCGAAGTCCTGGAGCCGGATCGGCGTGCTGCGCGCCAGCGGGTCGGGCACCTTCACCCACTCGATCCGCTCGAACACCGTGCCCGGCTCGGACACCACCGACAGGTCCGGCACGTCCGGCACCCGCATCGCCTCCAGCCGCCCGCCCGCGCGCAGGCTGCCGAACCCGCCCCGCGGACGGTTCGGCAGGAACCGGTAGAACAGCCCGAACGGCCGCTGGAAGGCGTCCTCGGTCTCGTACACCACGCCGTCGCGCGGATCGACCGCCACCGCCTCGTGCTGGAAGCGGCCCAGCGCCGTCAGCGGCACCGGCTCGGTGCGGCGGCCGCGCGGGTCCACCTCGAACACGAACCCGTGGTCCTTGGTGTAGCCGTTGGTGCCCGCGGTCTCCTCGGTCTCCTCGCACGTCAGCCACGTGCCCCACGGGGTGGGGCCGCCGGCGCAGTTGACCGCGGTCCCGGCGATCGCCACGCGTTCGGCGCGGACCCGTCCGGCGGCGTCCACCTCCAGTGCGGTGCAGCCGCCCTTGCCCTCGGGGTCGTAGGTCAGCCCGTCGACGGCGGGCACGCGGTGCGCGGCGTTGGGGCGGTTCTCGTGGTTGCGCACCAGCAGCACCTCGCCGGGGCGGCGCCCCGCGAAGGCCGCCATGCCGTCGTGGTGGCTGGGCACCGGGCCCTGCCCCGACCGCAGCGGCTCGCCCTCCCGCGACAGGACCGTGTAGCGGAACCCGCGCGGCAGGTCCAGCACGCCCTCGGGGTCGGGCAGCAGCGGCCCGTATCCGGCCGTGCCGCCGACCTCGGCGGCCTGCGCGCAGCCGGAGAACAGCGCCTCCACGGCGCCGGTGAACGCGATGCCGGCGCCGAGCGTGCCGGAACCTGCCAGAAGCCGCCGTCGGGTGACGGGCACTGCCATGGGTCACTCCGTGTGTGCGTGGCCGACGCGAACCGTTCACCGGGCGGACCCCGGCGGTTCACGATCCGTCGCGGTGTTTGTAACACGGGTGTGCGGCGCGGGCACGGGCGAACATTGCCAAGATCGGTCAAGGTCCGCGCCGGGCGGCGCCGCGGCCCCGGTGGAACGGCCGTTTCGCGTTCGGGCCGTGGTGCCGGCGGCGTCATGGCGTGTCGGACGGGATTGTCAGGAAGGCGGGTTTCGGGCGGTCCGCCTCGCGGACTTTCCTCGACGTGGACGGCACGCGCCTGGGCGGGGCGGGCGGCGGTGTCCGATCGGCGGTGTCCGATAAGGTTCGCAAACAGCCGTTCACTAACACGTTCACCAACGACTGTGCCCCGGGGGGACGCACACCGTGGCGCGACCGCGCACCACCAGCGACGAGGCCATCTTGCAGGCCACCGGCCGCGCGCTGCTGCGGCACGGACCCGGCAGGCTCACCCTGGGCGGCGTCGCCGCCGAGGCCGGCCTGTCGCCCGCCACCCTCGTGCAGCGCTTCGGCTCCAAACGCGGCCTGCTGCTGGCGTTCGCCCGCCGCGCCGCCGAGCACGCCCGCGAGCCCTTCGACCGCGCCCGCCGCGAGCACCCCTCGCCCCTGGCCGCCCTGCGCGCCGCCCTGGCCGCCCTGGCCGCCAGTGTCCGCAGCCCCGAGGAGATGGCCAACAGCCTGGGGTTGTTGCAGCTGGACCTGACCGACTCCGGACTGCGCGAACACGCCGCCGAGCACGCCCGCGCCGTCCGCGAGCAGATCACCGGCCTGCTCGCCCAGGCCGCCCGCGCCGGTGAACTGGCCCCCGGCGTCGACACCGCCGCCCTGGCACGCGCCGTCCAGGTCACCTACAACGGCACCCTCATCCTGTGGGCGCTGGACCCCGCCGCCGCTCCGCTCGCCGATGCCGTCCACGCCGACCTGGACGCGCTGCTGGCCCCCTACCGGGCACGCTGAAGTCCTGCCGCGCTACTTTCGGCCGGCGGCGCGCAGCAGCCTGCGGCCCAGCTCGCCCAGCCGGTCGGCCAGCTCCGGCGGCTCCAGCACCTCAAAGTCCAGGTCCAGGAACGCCACCCGCAGCGCCGTCCACTCCAGCGACTCCGCCCGGGTGCGCAGCAGGCAGGTGCGCTCGTCCACCGGCTCCAGCTCCTGGCCGGTGACGCGGAACCGGTCGGCCAGCACGTGCGCCGGGGCGTGCACCCGCAGCACCGCCCGCACCGCGGGACGCGCCGCCGCCAGCGACCGCCGCACGAACTGCGCCGCGTCCCCGCCCGGCACCTCGCGCGGCGCGAACCGCACCCCCACCGCGCGGGGCGTGCGCATCCGGTCCACCCGGAACGTGCGCCAGTCGGCGCGGTCGACGTCCCAGGCCAGCAGGTACCAGCGGCGGCCCGCCGACACCAGGGCGTGCGGCTCCACCAGCCGCCCGCCGCCCGCCCCGGCCGGGCCGCCGGCGCCTGCGTGCCGCTCGGCGCCGCCTGCGGCGGCGCCCGCGGTGTCGTCTGCCGCGTCCTCTGCGCCGGAGTCCGGGGCGCGGTAGGCAAAGCGCAGCCGCTCACGGTCGCGGCACGCCGCCGCCAGCACCGCCAGCGTCTCCGGCGCCACCACCGGACCCGCCGGCGGCCCGTCGATCGGCACGGTCGCCGCGTGCAGCGCCGACACCCGGCGCCGCAACCGCTGTGGCAGCACCTGCTCCAGCTTGGCCAGCGCCCGCACCGCCGCGTCCTCGATGCCCTCCACCGCGCCGCCGGCCGCCGCCCCCAGCCCCAGCGCGATCGCCACCGCCTCCTCGTCGTCCAGCAGCAGCGGCGGCATCGCCGCGCCCGCCTCCAACCGGTAGCCCCCCACCGGCCCCAGCGTCGCGCGCACCGGATACCCCAGCGCGCGCAGCCGCTCGATGTCGCGGCGCACCGTCCGCCCGGTGACGCCCAGCCGCTCCGCCAGCTGCGGGCCCGTCCACTCCCGCCGCGTCTGCAGCAGCGACAGCAGACGCAGCAGCCGGGCGGAGGTGTCGGTCACCGGCCCAGTATGCCCGCCTGATGAGGACCGGATCCGACCTCATTGCCGCCTAGCGTGGCCACCCGGCCGCCCGCCGGCCGCACCCAGGCATCCGCCCAAGGCGACGACCACGGCGACGACCACGGCGACGACCACGGCGACGACGCCACCGCCCGAGAAGGAGGGGACACCGCCATGCGGGCCGCGCACCGCGACCACATCCTGATCAAAGGCGCCCGGCAGAACAACCTGAAGGACATCACCCTGCGCATCCCCCGACAGCAGATCGTGGTGTTCACCGGGGTGTCGGGGTCCGGCAAGTCCTCGGTGGTGTTCGACACCGTCGCCGCCGAGTCGCGGCGCCAGCTCGGCGAGACCTTCAGCTGGTACGTCCGCAACCGCATGCCCCGCCACGAACGCCCCGACGCCGACGTCATCGACGGCCTCGCCCCCGCCGTCGTCGTCGACCAGCGGCCCGTCGGCGTCAACAGCCGCTCCACCGTCGGCACCGCGACCGACATCCACGCCGTGCTGCGCGTGCTGTTCTCCCGCTGCGCCCGCCCCAGCGCCGGCGAGGCCGCGGCCTACTCCTTCAACGACCCCGAAGGCATGTGCCCCGAATGCGACGGCCTCGCCCGCCTCGCCCGCCTGGACGTGGCCAAGATGCTCGACACGAGCAAGAGCCTCAACGGCGGCGCCATCCGCTTCGCGCCGTTCGGCGTCGGCACCTTCCCCTGGCAGCTGTACGCCGAGTCGGGCCTGTTCGACCCCGACAAACCCCTGCGCGAGTTCACCGCCGAGGAGATGGACCTGCTGCTGCACGGCAAGAGCTTTCGCGTGCCGCGTCTCAACCGCACCGGGGAGATGGGCCACAACGCCTACGAGGGCATCGCCGAACGCTTCCACCGCCTCTACCTCAAACGCGGCCTGGACACCCTGCCCGACCGGCAACGCCGCGAAGCATTGGAAATGGTCACCGACGGTGTCTGCCCGGCCTGCGACGGCGACCGCCTCAACGCCGCCGCCCGCGCCTCACGGATCGGCGGGCACAGCATCGCCGACTACTGCCGCATGGAGATCGGCGAGCTGATCGGCGTGCTGGAGGGCATCGACGACCCCGTCGGCGCCCCCATCGCCCAGGCCGCGATCACCCGGCTGCGGCGGCTGGACGCCGTCGGCCTGGGCTACCTCACCCTCGACCGGCCCACCGGCACCGTCTCCGGCGGCGAGGGCCAGCGCCTGAAGGTCGTGCGGCACCTGGGCTCCAGCCTCACCGGCATGACCTACATCTTCGACGAACCCAGCGCCGGCATGCACCCCGCCGACGTCGGCCGCCTGGGCCGGCTGCTGGTCCAGCTGCGCGACAAGGGCAACACCGTCCTGGTCGTCGAACACGACCCCGGCATCATCGCCATCGCCGACCACGTCATCGACATGGGCCCCGGCGCCGGCGACGCCGGCGGGCACGTGGTGTTCCAGGGCACCGTGGCCGAGCTGCGCCGCGCCGACACCCTCACCGGACGCCACCTGCGCCGCCGCACCCCGCCCAGACGGCACGTGCGGCGCCCCACCGGCCGCCTCACCGTCACCGGCGCCGCCACCCACAACCTGCGCGGCGTCACCGTGGACGTCCCCACCGGCGTGCTCACCGCCGTCACCGGCGTCGCCGGATCCGGCAAGAGCACCCTCATCCACCGCGAACTGGTGCCCCGCCACCCCGAGGCGATCGTGGTCGACCAGTCCCCCATCGCCGCCTCACGCCGCGCCAGCCCCGCCACCTACCTGGGCGTCATGGACCACCTGCGCCGCCTGTTCGCCCACGCCACCGGCGCCGACCCCGGACTGTTCAGCCACAACGCCAAAGGCGCCTGCCCCACCTGCGACGGCAACGGCGTCATCGTCACCGACCTGGCGTTCATGGACCCCGTCACCACCACCTGCCGCGCCTGCGGCGGCACCCGCTACCGCCCCGAGGCGCTGCAACACACTGTGCGCGGCCGCACCATCGCCGACGTGCTCGACCTCACCGCCCGCCAGGCCCTGCAGGTGTTCCCCGAACGGCCCGTCGCGACCCGCCTGCGCGCCCTCACCGACGTCGGCCTGGACTACCTGCGCCTCGGCCAGCCGCTGACCACCCTGTCCGGCGGCGAACGCCAACGCCTCAAACTCGCCACCCGCCTGCACCGCACCGGCGCGGTGTACGTGCTGGACGAACCCACCACCGGCCTGCACATGGCCGACGTGGACGCCCTGCTGGACCTGCTGGACCGCCTGGTCGACACCGGCAACACCGTGATCGTCATCGAGCACGACCTGAAGGTGGTCGCGCACGCCGACTGGGTCATCGACCTCGGGCCGGGCGGCGGCAGGCACGGCGGCCGCGTGCTGTTCACCGGCACCCCCGCCCAACTGCTCACCGCCACCGGCTCCGCCACCGCCGACCACCTGCGCGAAAGCCTCCGCGAACCCGCAGACGAACGCCCATCCGGAGGCGAACACCGAACGGACGCGGCCGTTTCCGCCTGATCCCCCGCGGCGGTCCGGCCACCGTGGCCGCGCCACCGGGCCCCGGTCTGCTCGCCACCAGGGCAACGGGGGCGTCCCTGGGCGAAGAACCCGGCGGTCGGGCCGTCGGCGCCGAGCGCGGCCGACCGCACCACCACGTCGGCGAGGATCCCGCCCTCGCGCAGATCACCGTCGGCGGCGCCGCTGCTTTTGGCGGGCGCCGGACGCCTCACCCGCCCGCGGGATCCGGCCGCAGCGCGACGGGCGGGCCGTGGTGCGCAAACGGTCCCGGTACGCGGCGGGCGGGACGCCGCCCCGGCATGGCGTCCATCGACTTTGGTCGACGGGGGTCGGATCCATCGGCCGATGCCGCCCTCCCCCTGCGTCCGGCACGCTGGACCCAGCCGATACGGGAGGATCAGTGTCCACGACCAAGGGGAGCGTCACGACCGGCGCGGCCGCCGCCGGCCGCTGGCACCTCGACCACGACGGGCATCACCTGCAGGTCGAGACCGCACGCGTCGGCTGGATGCGCGTCGTGCGCCTGTACGTGGACGGCGTCCAGCAGGCCGAGGCCCAGGCCCTGCACCAGGCCAAGTTCCCCTACGGCGACATGTGCGTGCAGGTCGCCTTCGACCCCCTCGGCCTGCTCGACGGCCAGGCCGCCCGCTGCGTCCTGGCTCCGCCCCGCCCCGGTGACGACTCCACCGGCGCCAAAGGCGACACCAGACCCGACACGAAAGAAGACGGCGGAGACGGCGCAGAGAAGGCCGGGCGGCAGGTCCACCCGTTCACGGCACCGGAGGGCACCCGCGCCGCACGCCGCGAACGCCTGGCCCGCGAGCACCCCGCCCTGTACGCCTCGCGGCACGTCGTGGCGGCCACCGCCAAGGTGGTGCTCGGCATCCTGGGCGTCAGCGCCCTGATCAGCGCGGTGGTGCGGCTGCTGCTGTCGTACCTGCCGCGCCCCGACCTCGACCTGCCCGACATCGACCCGCCGGACCCGCCCCTGCCCGACATCCCCTGGCCCGACCTCGACCTGCCTGATGTCACCCCGCCCGGCTGGCTCCAGGCGATCCTCGCCACGGCCGAATACTGGCTGCCGATCCTGATCGCCGTCGGCGTCGCCGTCCACGAGGTCGACCGGCGCAGGAAGCAGGACCGCGCACCCGGCGACCCCGCCGCCCCCGACACCACACGAAAGAAGCACGAAAAGGGCGAGGCGGACGCCGAGGAGCCGGGCGGGCGAAGGTCGTGACGCCGGCGCGCCCGCAAGGTCACGGCCACAGGCCGGTCACCTCCAGGGCCTCGGCGGCCGTCGCCGCCCGCCGCACCGCCTCCAGCGGGCGGCCCTGCTCGTCCAGCACCTGCCAGCCGCCCAGCTGCACCACCGGCACCCCGCCCCGCCGCACCGCCAGCGCCACCTCCGACAGCGTCCCCCACGACCCGCCCACCACGATCACCGCGTCCGCCGCGTTGACGATCACGTTGTTGCGGGCCTCGCCGAGCCCCGTCGGCAGCACCACCGTCAGATCCGCGCAGGCCCCCGCCCGGTCGTCGGCCGACAGCACCCCCACCACCACGCCGCCCGCCCGGGACGCGCCGGCGGCCACGGCCGCCATCACGCCGCCGTAACCGCCGCACACCACCACCGCGCCCCGCTCGGCCAGCAACCGCCCCACCTCGCGGGCCAGCTCCCACTCGGTGCGCGAGCACTCACGCGGCCCGCACACCGCCACCTGCACCGCCACCGCGGCTACCGGGCGCCGTGCCGGGCCGCGGCCTGGTCGATCCGCGCCGCCAGCGCGAAGTCCCGCTCGGTCAACCCGCCCGCGCTGTGCGTGGTCAGCGTGAACGTCACCGTCCGCCAGCGGATGTCGATGTCGGGATGGTGGTCGGCCTCCTCGGCCGCCCGCGCCACCTCGCCCACCAGGTCGATCCCCGCCATGAACGACGGCGCGGTGAAACTCCGGTGGATCCGGTCGCCGTCGCGCGCCCAGCCCGGCAGGTCCTGCAGACGGGCGGCCACGGCGGAATCGTCGAGCCTGTCGGACATCGCTTGCCTCCCCCTCTGCCGCATGACGCGGCCGGACACGCCGGTGGGGACGGTCCCGGTGCCCCCGGGGACCGTCCCCACCGACGTTAACCGCCGTCCGCTCCCGCGTCCCAGAAGGCGCGCATCACCGGGACGTCAGGTCGTAGACGGTGACGCCGCCGACCGTGCGGGCGGTGAAGGCGGCCTGCACCCACTCGGCGATCTTCTGGGCGGCGTCGCTGCCGCCGGCCGCGCCGCCCATGCCGCCGCGTCCCATGGCCGTCCCGCCGCCGATGAAGTAGTGGATCCTCTTCTGGGCGACGTAGTCCTGGAACTGCTTCAGCGTCGGGGCGGGGTCGGTGCCGTTGAACCCGCCGACCGCCATCACCGGCGTGCGGGTGGCCAGCTGGTACCCGGCGGCGTTGTTGGACCCGACGGTCGCGGCCGTCCACCGGTAGGAGCCGGCGTTGGCCTTCAGCAGCGCCACCAGCTCAGCGCTCGGCGTCGGCGAGTTCAAAAGGCCGCCCGGGCCGCCGCCGCGGCCCTGCCCCGCCCCGAAACCGCCGCCGTCGCCGCGGGCGCGACCCGACCGGCCCCCGCCGGGCGCCCCGGCCTGACCGCCTTGCTGCCCGCTTTGCGAGCCGCCTTGCGCAAAGCCCTGCGAACCGCTTTGCCGGCCGCTTTGCGGGAAGCCCGGCGGACCGCCCTGAGGCATGCGCCGCGCACCACCCGCCATACCCCCGGGCATGCCCCCGCCCGGGCCGCCGCCCGGCCGCCCACCGCGGCCGAAACGCCCCGGCCCGGCCCCGGCCGACGGCCCGGCCGTCACGATCGCCCCCGTGTGCGCGGTGGTGACGGTGTCGCGGGCGTAGGCGGCCGGACCCGCCAGCGACGCCACCACGGCCACCGCCGCCGCCACAGCGACGACACGCCCCGGCACATACGCCGCCCCCAGCAGCACCCCGGCGGCCACCAGACCGCCCACCAGCACCGCCGGCGCCAGCCACGGAAGCCAATCGGGCGTGCGGTGCAGCAGCGTGTACGCCCACACCGCCGTCACCGCCACCACTCCCGCCAGCGTCGCCGCGGCCGCCGCGTGCCGGCGACGCGACCACAGCAGCCCCGCCCCCAGACCGGTCAGCGCGGCCACCGCCGGAGCCAGCGCCACGGTGTAGTACTCGTGGAAGATGCCCTGCATCAGGCTGAACACCAGGCCGGTGACCAGCAGCCACCCGCCCCACAGCCCCAGCGACGCCCGCACCCGGTCGGTGCGCGGCGCCCGCCGCACCACCCACAGGCCCGCGACCAGCAGGATCAGCGCGGCGGGCAGCAGCCAGGAGATCTGGCCGCCGTTGGCGTAGCCGAACATGCGGCCCCACCCGGCGTCCTGGTTGGTGTTGCCCAGCCCGCCGACCTCGTTGCCGTTGAGCCGCCCCAGCCCGTTGTAGCCCAAGGCCAGCTCCAGCACGCTGTTGTGCTGCGACCCCCCGATGTAGGGGCGCGACTGTTCGGGCACCAGGGCGACGATCGCCACCCACCATCCCGCGGATGCCACCATCGCGGCCGCCGCCAGCGCCAGCTGCCAGACCCGGCGGCGCAGCGGCGTCGGCGCGGCCAGCAGGTACACCAGGCCGGACGCGGGCAGGACCAAGAACGCCTGCATCATCTTGGCCAAGAACCCCAGGCCGACGCAGACCCCGCACACCACAAGCCAGCGGGTGCTCGCCTGCTCCTGCGCCCGCACCAGCGCGTACGCCGCCACCGTCAACAGCAGCACCAGCAGCGCGTCGGGGTTGTTGAACCGGAACATCAGCGCGGCCACCGGGGTCAGCGCCAGCACCGCACCCGCCAGCAGCCCCGCGGCGGCCTCGACACGCGCGGGGACGGCACCGGCGAGCGCACGCCGCACCGCCGCGTACACCGTGGCGACGGTCGCCACGCCCATCAGCGCCTGCGGCACCAGGATGCTCCAGGAGTTCACCCCGAACACCCGCGCCGCCAACGCCATCGGCCACAGCGCCAGGGGCGTCTTGTCCACGGTGATGGCGTTGGCCGCGTCCGAGGAGCCGAAGAAGAACGCCTTCCAGCTGGACGCCCCGGCCTGCACGGCGGCCGAGTAGAAGGAGTTCGCCCACCCCGAGGCGCCCAGGTCCCACAGGTACAGCACGGCCGTGGCCGCCAGCAGGACCAGCAGCGCCGGACGCGCCCATGCCGGGTCGCCTCCCCAGGACCGTTCACGCGTCCGAGGGACGGTCACGGCCTCCAGCACACTCGCCATGGGATGCTCCTCAGCCCAACCGGTACAGCTGGCTGCTGTCGGTGGACGTCGTCGTGCTCCCCGAGCTCGAGCCGCTGCGCGAGTTGGAGCCGCTGCGCGACGTCGAACCGCTGCCTGAGGTCGAACCGCTGCCTGAGGTCGAACCGCTGCCTGAGGTCGAACCGCTGCTCGAGGTCGAACCGCCGTACTCGCTCGCACCGACCTTCGTGCCGTGCTGCTGCACCCAGGCCGTGATGTCGTCGGTGCCGTCGCCGCCGCGGGGGCCGCCGCCGAAGCCGCGCCCGCCGAGCAGGATGTAGCGGAGCTTGCCCTCCTTGACGTACCTCTGCAGCTTCTCCACGGTCATCGCCGGGTCGCTGCCGCTGAAGCCGCCCATGGCGATCACGGGACGGCCGGTCTGCAGGATGATCGAGGACGCCTCCTGCGCGCTCGACACCGCCAGCAGCCACTGCGCCGACCCCTGGTTCTTCACCAGGTAGGAGATCATCTGCTGGTCGACCATGCCGCCGGGCCCGCCGCCGCGTCCACCGCCGGGACCGCCGGGCATCCCACCGCCGCCGGGCGCGCCGCCGGGCACGCCGGGCGGGCCGTAGCCGGCAGCGGGCGCACCGCCCGAGGACGTGCGGCCCGAGGACATGCCACCGCCGCCCGCGCCCTGCCCCGGCACGGGCATCTGCCGCATGCCGCCGCGAGCATCACCGAAAGCCCCGCCCGGCAGACCCTGCCGGGCGCCGTCAGCCCGGTACCGGAACCCCTGACCGCCCGGCAAGCCCCGGCCGCCGCCGGGACCGCCGAACCCGCCGCGGCCCATCTGCGAGCTGGGACCCGCCAGCGGATTGGTGCCGTTCACCGGCGACGCCGCCGCCGACGCCGCGTACGCGCCCGGCCCCGCCAGGACCGCCACCAGCCCCAGCGCCGGCCCCGCGACCGTCACCGGACGTCCCGCCCGCCGGCCGAACCGCGCGACCAGCAACGCGCCCACGGCCGGCACCGTCACCGCCGCCACCAGCCACCGCAGCCACGGATTCCACTGCGGGGTGCGGTTGAGCAGCACGAACGCCCACGCGCCGGTGACCGCCACACCCGCGGGCAGCACGAACGCCCACGCCGCCGAACGCCGGTACGCCTCGTACAGCAGCACCGCGCCCGCGCCGGTCAACGCGCCGATCGCCGGGGCCATCGCCGTGACGTAGTACGGGTGGAAGATGCCCTGGGCGAAGCTGAACACCACATAGTGCACCGCCAGCCAGCCGCCCCACAGCAGCAGCGCCGCGCGCTGCAGGTCGGTGCGCGGCCGCTTGCGCAGCAGCACCAGCCCCGCCACCAGCGCGATCGCCGACAGCGGCAGCAGCCAGGAGATCTGCCCCCCGACGATCTGGTTGAACATGCGGTCCGCGCCCGCGGCGCCGCCGAAACCACCGCCGCCGCCACCGGGACCGCCGCCGGGGCCGTTGCCCTCGCCGAACACCCGGCCCAGGCCGTTGTAGCCGATCACCAGGTCCCACACGCTGTTGTTCTCGCTGCCGCCGATGTAGGGGCGGTCGTCGGCGGGGACGGAGTCCACGACCGCCATCCACCACCCGGCGGCCACCGCCAGCACGCCGCCGGCCGCCAGCAGGTGCCACACCCGCCGCAGCAGCCCGGGCCGGCCCGCCACCAGGTACACCAGCGCCAGCGCGGGCAGCACCACGAACGCCTGCAGCATCTTGGTGTTGAACCCGCAGCCGACGAACACCGCCGCCAGCGCCGGCCACCGCAGCCGCCCCGACTCGACGGCGCGCTGGCACGCCCAGGCGGCCAGCACCAGGAACAGCACCAGCAGCGTGTCGGGGTTGTTGTCGCGGTTGATCGCCACGGTGATCGGCGTGAGCGTCAGCACCCCGGCCGCCACCAGCGCCGCCACGTGCCCGAACGCGCGGCGCACCGTGGCGTGCAGGACCGCCACCGCCGCCACGCCCAGCACCGCCTGCGGCAGCAGGATGCTCCAGGAGTTGAATCCGAACACCCGCGCCGACAGCGCCATCGCCCACAGCGCCATCGGCGGCTTGTCCACGGTGATGAACGACCCGGCGTCCAGCGACCCATAGAAGAACGCCTTCCAGCTCTGCGTCGCGCTCTTGACCGCCGCCGCGTAGTAGGTGTTGGCGTAGCCGTTCTTCGACAGCCCCCACGCGTACAGCGCGAAGGCCGCCAGCAGGACGCCCCACAGCGCCGGCCGCGACCAGCGCGGGTCGTCCGGGCCGCTCAGGACCAGCCGCCTCAGGCGGCCGGAGCCGCGCGGCCTGCCCGCGCCGCCGTCGGCCGCGTGCCTTGGATGCGGCGCCGCGGGGAAGGTCTGTGTCGAGTGTGCGGGGAAGGTCATCGGGTCTCTTCCGTATCGGGACGGGTCTGGGACGGATCATGCGCGAACACGGCCGGGGCCGCGGCATGCCCGGAGACGGGCTGCGGCGCCGGTCCGGCGGCGGGTCCTGCGGCGGGGGCGGTGGGGTGTCCCAGGCGCCGCGGGTGGAAGATCCAGGCGCGCATCAGCAGGAACCGCACCAGTGTCGCCACGCCGTTGGCGCACACCAGCGCCACCACCTCCACCAGCCGCGACGCGCCGGGCGCCAGCGCGTGCAGCAGCGCCAGCCCGCCGGTGCTCAGCGCCAAGCCCAGCAGGAACGCCAGCCCGCCCTCCAGCTGGTGGCGCAGCGCCCGCCGGGGCCCGGTCACCCCGAAGGTGAAGCGGCGGTTGGCGGCGGTGTTGCCGATCGTGGTGATCACCAGGGACAGCGCGTTCGCCCGCAGCGGCCCCATCACCGTGCGCAGCAGCACGAACAGCACCAGCTGCGCGAGCGTGCTGAACACCCCGATGATCGCAAAGGAGGGGAGCTGGCGGGCCATCCCGGCCGGCAGCCGCGGGGCGGGCCGGCCGCCCACCGGCGCGCGGAACGCGCCCGTCAGCATGCGGCGCCCCACGCGCGCCATGCCCTTGAGGTCGTCCAGCGCGGTGCGCAGCACGTCCACGCGGCTGTCGGGGTCGTCCACCCAGTCCACCGGCACCTCGTGGATGCGCAGCCCGTTGCGTTCGGCCAGCAGCAGCAGCTCGGTGTCGAAGAACCACTGCTCGTCCTCCACCGACGGCAGCAGCGCCTGCACGATCTGCGTGCGGGCGGCCTTGAAACCGCACTGGGCGTCGGTGAACCGGGCCGCCAGCGTCGTGCGCAGCAGCAGGTTGTAGCACCGGGAGATCACTTCCCGTTTGGGGCCACGCACCACCGCCGACCCCCGGGTCAGCCGCGACCCGATCGCCAGGTCGCTGTGCCCGGAGATCAGCGGCGCCACCAGCGGGAGGAAGGCGTCCAGGTCGGTGGACAGGTCCACGTCCATGTAGGCGACGACGTCGGCGTCGCTGGTGCCCCACACGTGCCGCAGCGCGCGGCCGCGGCCTTTCTGCTCCAGCCGCACCGCGCGCACCGCGGGCAGTTCGGCCTCCAGGTCCCGCGCGACGCGCCAGGTGCCGTCGGTGCTGGCGTTGTCGGCGATGGTGATGCGGAACCGGTAGGGGAAGGTCTGTTCCAGATAGGTGTGCAGCCGCCGCACGCTGTGCGCCAGCACATGCTCTTCGTTGTAGACGGGAACGGCGATCTCCACCAGGCGTCCCCGCCCGCCCGGTCCGGGCGGGGACGACGACGGCCCGGCGGGTTCGGCCCGATCGGTGACCATGTGACTCATGGGACTTACGCTGACCGGCCGGTGTGGGAAGGCCCTGAGTCCTTCCTTAACCCCGGATGAGAAAGCCCCGCGCGCCCGGAAACGCCGGGCGCGCGGGGCTTTTCGGGTGGGGCTTTTCGGGTGGGGTCAGTCGGGGCGGGACGGGGAGCCGGGCAGGCGGACGCGTGCCAGCGTGCCTCCCCCGTCGGCCGGTTCCAGGGCGACCTGGCCGCCGCTTTCGTGCACCACCCGCGCCACGATCGACAGGCCCAGCCCCGACCCCGGCAGGCTGCGCGCCGACGGCGAACGCCAGAACCGGTCGAACACGTGCGGCAGGTCCTCGGCGGCGATGCCCGGCCCCTGGTCGCGCACGGTGAGCTCGCCGGCGCTCAGCCGCACGTCCACCGTGCCGCCCGGCGGGCTGAACTTCACCGCGTTGTCCAGCAGGTTCACCACGGCCCGCTCCAGCGACCCGGGGTCGCCGCGCACGAACCACGGTTCGACGTCGGTGACGATGCGCAGCCCCGGGCCGCGCAGCCGGGCGCGTTCCACCGCGCGCGCCACCACGTCGTGCAGCGCCACGATCTCCTGCGACGGCTCCTGCTCGGCGGGGCGGGCCAGCTCCAGCAGGTCCCCGACCAGGCTGGACAGCTCCTGCATCTGCGCCTTTACGTTGACCAGCATGCGCCGCCGGGTGTCCGGCGGCAGCTCCCGCCCGGTCTCGTGCGAGCGCAGCAGCAGGTCGATGTTGGTGCGCAGGCTGGTCAGCGGCGTGCGCAGCTCGTGCCCGGCGTCGGCGATCAGCTGCTGCTGCCGTTCCCGGGAGGCGGCCAGCGCCGCGGTCATGGTGTTGAACGACCGGCTCAGCCGCGCGATCTCGTCGCGGCCCTCGTCGGGGATGCGGGTGGCCAGGTCCTCGGTGCGGGCGATGTGCTCGACCACCTGGGTCAGCTCGTCCACCGGACGCAGCGACGCCCGCGCGATCACCAGCCCCGCACCGGCCGACGCCAGCACCCCCAGCGCCGTCACCGCCACCAGGAACAGCGCCAGCGTGTTCAGCGGCGCGGTGACCTCGTCCAGCGGGATCGCGAACGACACCGCCGCGCGGGTGCCGTCCTCGGTCAGGAACGGGCGGGTGAAGACCCGCACGTCGCGGCGGTTGCCGTCGCCGTCCACGCCGGTGCCGTCGTAGAGCGCCTGCGCCCGCGTGCCCTGCGCGACCTGCACGTCCGCCGACGTCACCGGCAGCGTCCCGGCGCCCGGCAGCGTGCAGGGGGCGCCCTCCTGGGTCACGACCTGCATGATGGTGTACGGGCCGGGCGGCGGCCGCATCTGGCCCTCGCCGGTGACCGCCGAGGCGCACGCGTCCAGTACGAACTCCAGGTCCCGCCGCATGCGGAACGCGGTGCCCGCGCCCGGCCCGTCGGGGACGGGTTCGCGGTCGCCCGCATACGGCCCGCCGATGCCGACCAGCCGCTGGTCGAGCTTGGCGTACAGCTGGTCGCGCACCAGGAACCAGCTCGCCGACGCGCATACCGCCACCGCCACGGCCACCGCCAGTGCGATCAGCAGCGCCAGCCGCCCGCGCAGCGGCAGCCGGCGCATCATGACGCCGATCTCAGCACGTACCCCACGCCGCGCACGGTGTGGATGAGCCGCGGCAGGCCGCCGTTCTCGGTCTTGCGGCGCAGGTACATCACGTACACCTCCAGGGAGTTGGAGGCGGGCTCGAAGTCGAAGCCCCACACCGTCTCCAGGATCTGCTCGCGGGTGAGGACCTGCCGGGGGTGCCGCAGGAACATCTCCAGCAGCATGTACTCGGTGCGGGTCAGCTCCAGCGGGTTGCCGGCGCGCGACACCTCGCGGGTCAGCGTGTTCATCCGCAGGTCGTCGAAGACCAGCAGGTCCTGGTCGCCGTCCGCGCCGGCGGCGGCCGCGGCGGCAGCGGCGGCCATGGCGCTGCGGCGCAGCAGGGCGCGCACGCGGGCCAGCAGCTCGTCCAGCTCGAACGGTTTGACCAGGTAGTCGTCGGCGCCGGCGTCCAGCCCGGTGACCCGGTCGCCGACCATGTCGCGGGCGGTCAGCATCAGCACCGGCATCATGGCGCCCTTGGCCCGCAGCCGGCGGCAGGCGGTCAGTCCGTCCATGCGCGGCATCAGCACGTCCAGCACCACCAGGTCGGGCGGGGTGCGTTCGACCTCCTCCAGGGCGGCGACGCCGTCGGCGGCGCCGGCGACCCGGTAGCCCTCGAACTCCAGACTGGTGGTCAGCGACTCGCGCACCGCGGGTTCGTCATCCACGACCAGGATGCGCGCACCCGCCGCCTGCTGCGTACCCGGCTCCATGCACACACCGTAAACAGCGCACGGCGGTGCCTGCGCACGTCAGCGGCCATTCTCATGGATCTTTCAGGAAGCCTCGGCGGCGCCGTCAGGCGGGGGCGTGCGGCGGCGGGAAAGCGAACGCGGCGGGGCGGTGCGGCGAGGCGGGGCGGTGCGGCGAAAGGGGGCGGCGCCGCAGTCCCGCGCTGTAGCGCGAGGGGTTCCGCAGCGCCCCGACCTTAAGGATCTTCACCGGGGCGGGCGGTGCGGCGGGCGCCGGGGCTTCGATGGCCGCACGGGGCGTCTGGCGGGGCGCTTCGCCGGCCGGTTCGCCGGACGTTGCGCCGGAGGTTTCGTCGACCGGCTGGAAGGGCGCGGGTCCGGCGAGGGAGGCGGTGGCGCGGGCGGCGCGCGACAGCAGGTCGGCGCCCGCGACTCGGCCGTCGCGGCGTGCCGCGGGGCCGGGCGCCGGCCGGGTCGCCGCCGCGTCGCCGCCGCGCACGGCGTCGACGACCACCTCGCGCGCCACTTCGCG
>NZ_BAABDO010000048.1:0-44168 GCF_039539665.1 Actinomadura keratinilytica | reverse complement strand
CCGGCGCCTCGCGCAAGAGCGGCACCGCCGCACGCAAGAGCACCGCCGCCGCATCCCGCACGAAGACGCCCCGGCGCCGCTCGTCCGCGCCGGCCCGGGGCGGCGAGGCGGCACCCCGCACCTCCCGTCGGACGAGCGACCCGGCCCCGCCGCGGCGCCGTCCGGACGGCGCCAGCAACGGAGACGACCGATGACCGACACCGCACTCGCCCTCGACCGGCTGCGCGGCGGCGCGCCGCCGCGCAACCACGACGCCCGCACCATCGCCGCGCTGACCGCCAACCCCGGCTGCGCGCGGCGCGGCCTGATGGACGCGGCCGGGGTGGACAAGGACGCCGTCGCCCGCGCGCTGGGCTTCCCCGCGCAGTTCGGCCAGTCGCAGTTCGCCATCACGCGCGGCAACGCGTTCGAGGCGCAGGTGAAGGCCGACGGCTGCGCCGAGCTGCTCACCCTGCTGCGCGACCGCCTCGGCCTGCAGCTGCCCGAGGTCGCCTACGACGACCTGGAGGTGGTCGGCGGCAACGAGGGCCGCGAGCTGCGCTACACGCGCACCCGGCGGCTGCTGGCGCGGGCGCTGGAGTCGGGCGAGGGCACGCTGTTCGACCATCCGCTGCTGCGGCTGGACATCGCCGGGCAGCCCGCCTACCTGGAGCCCGACGTCATCGCCTTCCAGCTCGAAGGGCGCTTCCACGTCATCGAGATCAAGTCGTTCGCGGTGATCGACGGGCAGGCCGAGCCGGACCAGGTGGCCGCCGCCGCCCGCCAGTCCGCGGTGTACGTGCTGGCGCTGCGCCGCCTGCTGGCCGAGCTGGGCGCGCCCGCCGACCGGGTGTCGCACGAGGTGTTCCTGGTGTGCCCGGAGAACTTCTCCAACCGGCCGACGGCGTCGCTGCTGGACGTGCGGCCGCAGCTGGCCGTGCTGGAGCGGCAGCTGGCCCGGCTCACCCGCGTCGACCGCATCCTGGAGGAGCTGCCGGACGACCTGACCTTCGCGCCCGGCGACGCGCTGCCCGAGGCGGTGCGGACGGTGGCGGCCCGCTACGCGCCCGAGTGCATGTCCACCTGCGAGATGGCGTTCTTCTGCCGGGAGGAGGCGCGCGCGTGCGGCTCGACGGGCGCGCTCGGCCGGTCGGTGCGCGACGACCTGGGCGGCGTCGACTCGATCGGCACCGCGCTGGGGCTGGCCGACGGCACCATCGAGCCGTCGCCCGACCTGGTCGAGACCGCCGAGCAGCTGCGCACCGCCGCCCGGCTGCGCCGCGAGGCCCTGGAGGGTGCCGCGTGACCCGCGCCCCGCGCACGCCGGCGGAGGGGGCCCGGTGATGAACGGGCCGGAGGGGACGCGGCGCCTTCCCGGCGCCGCGGGGGCCCGCGGGGGCCAGGGGTGAGCGCGCTGACGTCGCTGGCGCGGCTGGAGGCGGTCGCCACGGGCCGCGCGCAGCCGCTGGCCACGGTGCGGCACTGCCATCTGGCCGAGGCGCCGCTGGTGATGGTGCCGCTGAAGCTGGCCGGTGAGGCGGCCGCGCCGCTGGCGGTGATGCTCGGCACGCGCCCGTCCGACCCGGCGCTGCTGGTGGTGCCGCAGCCGCGCAACCGCGACCTGCGGTTCGCGTTCGCCGCCGACCTGGCCAAGGTGGTGCTGGACCACGTGGAGGCCAGCCGCGGGTCGGTGGAGCAGCTGCCGCCGGGACGCGACGGCGAGGCCAAGACCCGCTACAGCGACGCGCCGCAGCTGCTGGTGCCCAACCGGGGCGGGGTGGCGTTCCTGCGGATGCTGGGGCGTTCCACCCGGTTCCGCCGCACCGAGGGCCCGTACGCGGTGGACGCGGCGGTCCCGGCGCTGGGCCGGTGGCTGACCTGGTTCACCGAGCGCCACGACCACCCGGGCAGCTCGCTGCTGCTGGCGATGACCGAGGTGCTGCGGCTGCACTGGGCGACCGGGCAGAGCTCCCTGGAGGACGGCAACCTGGCGGCGCTGCTGGGGTGGATCGACCCGCCGGAGGGCATGGACGGCCCCGCGGCGGCGGCGCTCGCCGAGGACCCGGTGGCCTGTCCCCCGGCCGGTCCGGCGACCGACCCGACGTTCGACAACGAGGTGCTGGCCCCGGCCATCGCCGCCTACAACGAGGGGGCGCCGCAGGCGGAGGAGAAGATCCGCCAGGCGTTGGAGAGCCAGCTCGCCCCGACCTGGGAGCTGATGTGGCGGGCGGTGCGGCTGCTGCGCGGACTGCCGGAGGGCGCCAGCGTGCCCGCCCGCTGGGAGCGCGACCGCGATGCGTTCACCTACTACCACCAGACCTTCGGCGAGGGGTATCCGCAGGCGCGCCGCGACCCGCCGGTGCGGGCGGCGCGGCGGCTGCACGACCTGGAGCGCGCCCAGGAGAGCTACGAGGCGCAGCGCGCGTTCGACGATCCGCTGGTGATGGCCGAGCACCGGCTCGCGGGCCAGGCGTTCGGCGGCGTGGTCACCGAGTGCGACCCGACCCGGCTGGACGAGTCGGGCAAGCGGCCCCGGCTGCGGCCGTACCTGCGGGTCGGCACCGAGGACCCGGTGCAGCTGGAGCCCGGCACGACGGTGTGCAGCGCCGACCGGCCCGCGCTCAAGGGCCGGGTGGTGGAGGTCGGCGCGGGCGGTGTGCTGCTGGAGCTGACCGGCGGGATGGGGCGCAGGCTGACGCCCGAGCCCGGGACGGTTCCGCAGGTCGGCGACCGGGTGTGCTTCACCTCGCGGGTCGCCGACTCCTGGGGCGCGGCCCGGTTCCCCGACCGGGAGGAGACGCCGTGGACGCACGGCGGCCCGACCGAGGACTACGTGCCCACCGACGAGGACGCCGCGGAGGAGTGGTCATGACGGACCGTACGGTCGCAACGGGCGCGCGCCCGCCGGC
Organism: Actinomadura keratinilytica; assembly: GCF_039539665.1. Taxonomy (NCBI): domain Bacteria; kingdom Bacillati; phylum Actinomycetota; class Actinomycetes; order Streptosporangiales; family Thermomonosporaceae; genus Actinomadura; species Actinomadura keratinilytica. The sequence continues at coordinate 41,280 of NZ_BAABDO010000048.1, read as the reverse complement.
TGCGGGGCCGCTGCGCCTGGTGCGCGGGCCGCAGGACGAGCCCGACCCCGCGGTCGCGGCGGCCCGGGTCGTGGACGCGGTGCTGGCCGACCTGGCGGGCGAGCACCGGGGCGTGGTGGTCGACTCCCCGCCCGGCGCGGGCAAGTCGACGCTGGTGGTGCGGGCCGCGGCGCACCTGGCCGAGGCCGGGGAGCGCCTGATGATCGTCGCGCAGACCAACGAGCAGGTCGACGACCTCATCGACCGGATCGCCGCCAGGCATCCGGGGCTGAGCATCGGGCGGCTGTCGGCGTCGGCCTACGCGCCGTCCGCGCGGGTCGCCGCGCACCCGTCGGTGCGGGTCGCGCAGAAGGCCGACGACCTGGCCGACCGCGACATCGTGATCGCCACGGCGGCCAAGTGGGCGACGCTGGCGGACGGGTCGTGGCCGTGGGCGATCGTGGACGAGGCGTACCAGATGCGCTCGGACATGCTGCTACGCATCGCCGGCCGGTTCGAGCGGGCGCTGTTCGTCGGCGACCCCGGGCAGCTCGACCCGTTCTCCACCGTGGAGGTGGAGCGGTGGGCGGGGCTGACCTGGGACCCGCTGCGCAGCGCCGTGGCGGTGCTGCTGGCGCACAACCCCGACCTTCCGGTGCACCGGCTGCCGGTGTCGTGGCGGCTGCCCGCGTCGGCGGCGCCGCTGGTGTCGGAGGCGTTCTACCCGTTCACCGGGTTCCGTTCGGGCACCGGGCCGGGCGACCGGCGGCTGGAGTTCGGCGCGGGCGGCATGGGCACCACCTACGACCGGGCGCTGGAGGAGGCCGCGGCCACCGGCTGGGCGCTGTACGAGCTGCCCGCCCGGCACACGCTGCGCACCGACGCCGAGGCGGTGCGGGCGACGGCGGCGCTGGCGGTGCGGCTGCTGCAGCGCGGCCCGGTCGCCCACTCCGAGCTGGGCAGCAGGCCGGTGGGCGCGGACCGGGTGGCGATCGGCGCGGCGCACCGCGACCAGGTCGCCGCGATCCGCGCGGCGCTGGGCCCGCTGGGCGAGGGCATCACCGTCGACACCGCCAACCGGCTGCAGGGCCGCGAGTACGACGTGACGATCGTGCTGCACCCGCTGTCGGGCCGCCGCGACGCCACCGCGTTCCACCTGGAGTCGGGGCGGCTGTGCGTGCTGACCTCGCGGCACCGGCACGCGTGCGTGGTGGTCGCCCGCGCCGGGATCCCCGAGCTGCTGGACGCCCACCCGTCCACCGAGCCGGTGCATCTGGGCGTTCCGGTGAAGTTCCCGGACGGGTGGGAGGCCAATCAGGCGGTGCTGGCGCACCTGGCCGCCCACCGCGTGGCCGCCGACGCCTGACGCCCTCCCCCGCCGCGCGCGTTCTTGCGGGCGGGCCCGGCTAGGGGGTTCCGGCGGTGGCGGCCCAGCGGCCGTTGTGCCGGGTGATCGTCACGGGGTGCTCGAAGCACGCGCTGACCTGCTCGGTGGTGAGCACCTGGTCGGCCGGTCCGGCGGCCAGCACCCGGCCGCCGTTGAGCAGGAGGGCGTGGGTGGTGCTGGTGGGCAGCTCCTCCAGGTGGTGGGTGACCAGCACGGTGGTCAGGTCGCGGCGCCGCCGCCGCAGCTCGTCCAGGCCGGCCAGCAGGCGTTCGCGGGCGGCCAGGTCCAGGCCGGTGGCGGGCTCGTCGAGCAGCAGCAGCGGCGGGTCGGGCATCAGCGCCCGCGCGATGAGGGTGCGGCCGCGCTCGCCCTGCGACAGGGTGGGCCAGCGGGCGTCGGCGCGGTGCGACAAACCCATCAGCCCGATCAGCTCGTCGGCGCGGGCCAGCTCCTCGCCGGTGGGCGTCCAGCGCGGCATCAGCTCGATGGTGCCCGTCACGCCGGTGAGGACGACCTCGCGGACGGTGCGCGCCGACTGCAGCGGGTGCCGCGGGTTGACCTGCCCGATGAGGGTGCGCAGCTCGTGCACGTTGACCCGGCCGAGGCGGTGCCCGAGGATCTCGGCGGAGCCGCGCGTGGGATGGGTGTAGGCGCCGAGGATGCCGAGCAGCGTGCTCTTGCCCGCGCCGTTGGGGCCGAGCAGCGCCCAGTGCTCGCCGGCGAGCACCGTCATCGACACCTGGTCCAGCAGCGTCCGGCCGTCGCGGACCACGTCCACCTTGTCGGCGTTGAGGACGACATCGGTGCGGGCGGGAGCGAGTGGCACGCATACCTCCTCGGACAGGCTCGGACGGGCTCGGACGGGGAACCGGCGCGGACGGCCGGATGCGGCGGCCGGAGGCGAAAGGGACGGGGCTGCCGGGATCGCCGGAAGCGCACCGGGAAGAGGATCATCAAGGTACCCGACGGTGCGGCGTGCCCGCCCGCCAGGGCGCCGCTCGTCGCGGTGACCGCCCGGACGGACGAGCACGGCCGCGGCCGGATACTGTGAGAGCCGGTGGCCGGCGAACCGGGGAGGGACATGGAGGACATCGGCTTCATGTGCGCCCGCTGCGGCGGCGAGGTGCATGACGTGACGCACAACCGCGAGGGCACGCTGGACGGCGTCGGCTACCGCCACAACCGGCGGGTGGAGCCGTGGGACCACGAGCTGGAACTGGCCGTGGGCGCCCCCGAGCAGCGCGACCGCACGTGCGACTTCTGCGGCTGCCCCGGGCCGAGCTGGCTGTACTACCCCACCCTGGACCCCGACGACACCGACATCTTCGAGGTCGAGCTGGACACCACCCACCTGTCGGACGACGACACGGCGGTGGCCGTGCTCAACATGCTCTACCCCTGGTACGCCTGCGACACGTGCTCGGTGCTGGTCGCCGACCGCAACGTCGAGCAGCTGATCGCCCGGGCGCTGGAGCGCACGCCCGTCCCCGAGGACGGTCCGGTGGACGAGGCGACGGTGCGCGCCCGGCTCACCGGGTCGCTGTCGGTGTTCTTCAGCACCCGGCCGGGCCGCCCCCAGCCGTCCCGCGCGCTGTGACCGCGCTGTCGTCCTGACGGAAACGGCCGCCCTGACGCGAACGGGGGGAACGGTCGCCCGCTCCGCCGCGTCACAGTCTCGCGGGCGCGGGCCCCGGCGGGACGTGCCCGCCGCCGGGAGTGGTCCTCGGCGCGGCCGCCCGTTCCCGGGCCGGACATGGACCGTTGCTGACGGTAGTAGCGGCAGCTCACCCGGGGGCCGGCCTGTCGGGGCGGCTCACTATTATCGGCGGGGTTTCATGCCGTAGCGGACTACGGGGGATTTCAGTTGATCATAGATGCGCGGTTCCGGGGTCCCGAGGGCTCGGGAAACGGCGGCTACGTGGCCGGGCTGCTCGCCGGCCACCTGTCCACCGACACGGTGACCGTCACGCTGCGCCGTCCGCCGCCGCTCGGCACCGAGCTGCGGGTGAGCGTGGACGACGAACGCGGGCTCAGCGCGCGGCTGTGGGACGGCGAGGCGGTGGTCGCCGAGGCCCTGGCGGGCGCGATCGTGGTGCCCCCGGTGGCACCCGTGCCGTACGAGGAGGCGCTCGCGGCGGCCGCCGGCTTCCGCGGCGCGGCCGACCATCCGTTCCCCGGCTGCTTCGTGTGCGGCACCGACCGCGACCCCGGCGACGGGCTGCGGCTGGCGCCCGGCCGGGTGGCCGACGACACCGTGGCGGCCCCGTGGACGCCGGCCGAGGAGCCGGGCCCCGAGCTGGTGTGGGCGGCGCTGGACTGCCCCGGCGCGTGGGCGTTCCTCCAGCCGGGCCGAGCGTCGGTGCTGGGCACGATGACCGCGCAGGTCACCGGGCTTCCCGCGGCGGGCGAGCGGTGCGTGGTGATGGGCCTGGCGCGCACCCGCGAGGGCCGCAAGACCCACGCGGCGACGGCGCTGTACGGGGCGGACGGCCGGCTGCTCGGCCGGGCCGAGCAGATCTGGATCGAGGTGGATCCCGCGCGGTTCGCGCCGTCCGCCGCGTCCGCCCCCGCGGCCAAGCCCGAGATGTCCCCTCCGGTGAACCTCTCGGTGGAGGAGACCGCCCCGGCGACCGAGCACTGCTGGTCGTCCTGACCGCGGGTCGCACGTCCGGCGGCCGCCCGCCTTCCCCGGCGCCGGCGCGGCGGCGTTCCCGGTGGCGCCGCCAGGGGCGCCGGCGGGGGTGTCACGGACCGGCGAACAGCGGGTCCTCTCGGTCGGCCGACGTGCCGCCCTGCTGCCCGCCGGCACCTCCCGACGGGCCGCCCTGGACGGGGAGGCCGGGGACGGTCGGCGACGCGCCCTGCTCGCCGCCCTGCTGCCCCAACAGCGCGTTCGGGTAGGGCGGGGGCGTCCCGAACTGCGGCGAATGCCCGGCCGGGGGCGGCGGGGCGGGCACGAAGTTCGACGCGAGCGTGTTCTGCGTGAGCTGGTCGATCTGACGGCGCGCCCGGTCGGCCTCGGCGCGGGCCGCGTCGCGCTCCTCGGCCAGCGCGGCGAGGGCGGCCTGCTGCTCGGCCACCGACTGGGCCAGCTGCCGCAGCTGCAGCGCCTGGTCGTTGACCTTGGTGGCCAGCTCGTCGCGTTCGGCGGTGGCCTGCCGGGCCTGCGCGAGCGCGGCGTCGCGTTCCTTGACGGCCTCCTCGGCGCGGGCGTTGGCCCGCACCACCTCGGCCTCGGCCTCCGACTGGGCGCGCAGCGCGGCCGCCCGCTCGGCCTCGGCCTTGCTGGCCGACTGCATGGCGCGCTGCCGCTGCGCCTCGGTGTCGCGCATGGCGGCGCGCAGGTCCTCGGCGCCCTGCTTGGCGACGGCGGCCTCCACCCGCTGGGCCTCGACCGCGCTTTCGGCCTCGGCCAGCTTGGCGTGCAGGGCGACCAGTTCGGCGCGGGTGTTCTCCAGCGCGGCCAGCAGTTCGGTCTCGCGGGCGGCGATGCGGTCGCGTTCGCTCTCGGCGGCCAGCTTGGCCGACACCGCCTGCTGGGCGATCTGGTGGGCCTCCTCCCACGCCTGCTGGGCGGCGTCCCGCTTGGAGGTGGCCAGCTTGGCCTCCTCGCGGGCCTTGGCGGCGGCGCGTTCGGCCTCCTCGGCGCGCTTGCGGGCCGCGGCGGCCTCCTGCCAGGCCTCCTCGGCGCGCCGCTGGGACGCGTCGCGCTCGCTCTGCGCGACGGCCAGCTCGCGGGCGGCCTCGGCCCGCACCTCGGCGACCCGCCGCTCCACGCCGGCGACGCTCAGCTCCTGGGTGAGCGACTCGGCGAGCAGGTCGGCGGTGCGCTCCAGCCGCTCCACCATCTCCCAGGTGGCGGCGACCTGCCCGGTCAGGCCGGGCGCGTCCCGGCCGCGTTCGCGCCGTTCGCGCGCCTCGCGGGCGCAGGCGCCGTCGTTGTCCTGGCAGTAGCGGACGGTGCGCACGGCCCCGACCGGCTGCGGCACCGGGCGGCCGCAGTTGGCGCACGGCCAGACCGCGACGGGGTCCCCCACCCGCGCCACGGCGGCGTCGGGGCCGGGCTGGGCCGCCACGGCGGAGGTCCCGGTCGTGGCGACCGCCTTCTCCCCACCGGTGTTCCCGGCGGTGCTCTCGTCGCCGTTCCCGGCGGCGTTGTCGGCGGTGGCGTTCTCGGAAGCGGCGGAGGAGCCCTCGGCCGGCTGCGCGCCGCCTGCCTCTGCGACAGCGGATTCGGGAGTCACGGTCTGCCCCCCGGGACCGCTGTTGTCGCGCTCATCGCTGTTAGGCATGAGATGAACCTTACGCACTAGTGCACGTGGCCGCAGTGACTTGCGGGGCGTCAGAGATGATCAACACTCGGGCGGCGGCCGCCGGGCGGCCGCCGGCGCCCCGCCTCAGACCGCGATCTGCGCCATCGCCTTGCGGATGCGCTTGTCCGACACCGGCACGCGCGTGCCGAGCTGCTGGGCGAACAGCGACACCCGCAGCTCCTCCAGCAGCCAGCGGATCTGCCGGACCGCCTCCTCGTCGCGGCGCGCCGGCGGCAGCCGGTTCAGCAGCGCCTCGTACTCCTGCTCCACCTGGTGGACCTGGAAGGTCAGCTGCCGGTCGCGGCCGGGGTTCTCCGGCAGCTTGTCCAGCCGGATCCGCACGGCCCGCAGGTAGCGGGGCAGGTCGGGCAGCCGGTGCCAGCCGGTCGCGGTGACGAACCCGGGGCGGATCAGCCGGCCGAGGTGCTCGCGCACGTCGGTCAGGGCCGGCACCAGCGTGAGGCTGGTCGTGCCGCGCAGGCGCCGGTCGATCTCGTGCGCCTCGGCCAGGATCCGCTCGACCTGCGCCACGATCGCGGCGGTGGCGTCGTGCAGTTCGGCGCGCACGTGGTCGTACAGGCGGCGGAACCCCGCCTCGTCCCACGCCGGCCCGCCCGCCTCGGCGATCAGCCGGTCGGCGGCGGCGGTGACGCAGTCGTCGAACAGCTTGGCCACCGAGCCGTGCGGGTTGTGGCTGAGCGCCAGCTTGCCCTGGTTCGTCAGCCCCTTCTGGATGAGCTTGGCCGGGGACGTGCAGTTGAGCAGCACCAGGCGGCGGGTGCCGAGCCACATGGCGCGGCGCTGCTCGGCCTCGGTCTCGTACATGCGGACGGCGACCGTGTCGCCCTCGTCGGTCAGCGCCGGATACGCCTTGACCTCGTACCCGCCCTGGCTGCGCGCGTAGGTGCGCGGCAGCTCGCCGATCGTCCACTCGCGCAGCCCGGCGCGTTCGATGCCCTCGCCCGACGCGGCCTTGGCCAGCGTGCCGCGCATCGTGCCGCGCAGCTTGCGCTTCAGCGCGTCCAGGTCGGTGTGCTCGCCGAGGACGCGGCCGCGTTCGTCCACCACCCGGAAGGTCATCCGCAGGTGGGCGGGCAGGCGCGCCAGGTCCCAGTCCTCCCGGGCCACCGGCACGCCGGTCATGGCGGTCAGCTCGCGTTCCAGCGCGGCCAGCAGCGGCTCGGTGCGCGGCGCCACCCGCTCCAGGACGCGCCGCGCGAAGTCGGGCGCCGGGACGAAGTTGACGCGCACCGGCTTGGGCAGCGACCGGATCAGCTCGGTGACCAGCTCCTGCCGCAGCCCCGGCACCTGCCACTCGAACCCGTCGGGCCGCACCTGGTTGAGGATCTGCACGGGGATGTGCACGGTGACGCCGTCGGCGTCGGTGCCCGGCTCGAACTGGTAGGTCAGCCGCAGCCGCAGCGGCCCCTGCTGCCAGGCGTCGGGGTAGTCGGCCTCGCTGACGTCGCCCGCGCCCTGGTTGATGAGCATCGACTTCTCGAAGTTCAGCAGGTCGGGCTGGGTGCGTCCGGCCTTCTTCCACCAGGCGTCGAAGTGCCGGCCCGACACCACCTCCGGCGGGATCCGCTCGTCGTAGAAGTCGAACAGCGTCTCGTCGTCGACGAGGATGTCGCGGCGCCGCGCCCGGTGCTCCAGCTCCTCCACCTCGTCCAGCAGCGCCCGGTTGTCGTGGAAGAACCGGTGCCGGGTGTCCCAGTCGCCCTCGACCAGCGCGTGCCGGATGAACAGCTCCCGCGACAGCTCCGGGTCGATGCGGCCGTAGTTGACGCGGCGCTGCGCCACGATCGGCACCCCGTACAGGGTGACCTTCTCGTACGCCATGACCGCCGCCTGCTTCTTGGACCAGTGCGGCTCGCTGTAGGAGCGTTTGACCAGGTGCTGGGCGAGCGGTTCGACCCACTCCGGTTCGATGCGGGCGTTGATGCGGCCCCACAGCCGGGAGGTCTCCACCAGCTCGGCGGACATCACCCAGCGGGGCGGCTTCTTGGCCAGCGCCGACCCGGGGAACAGGGCGAACCTGGCGCCGCGCGCGCCCAGGTACTCGACCTGCGGGCGCCGCCGCTGGCCGCCCTCGTCCTTCTTGCGGTCGTCCTGCAGGCCGATGTGCGACAGCAGGCCCGACAGCAGCGCCATGTGGATGCGGTCGGGGTCGGCGTCGGCGCTGTTGACCGTGACGCCCAGCGCCTTGGCGACCTGCTTGAGCTGGGAGTGCAGGTCCTGCCACTCCCGCACCCGCAGGTAGTGCAGGAACTCCTCGCGGCACATCCGCCGGAACGCGCTGCCCGACAGCTCGCGCTGCCGGTCCCGCAGGTAGTTCCACAGGTTCAGGTAGGCCAGGAAGTCCGACGTCGGGTCGGCGAAGCGGCGGTGCTTGTCGTCGGCGGCCTGCTGGTGCTCGGCGGGCCGCTCCCGCGGGTCCTGGATGGACAGCGCCGAGGCGATCACCAGCACCTCGCGGACGCAGCCGGCCTCGTCGGCCGCCAGGATCATCCGGCCCAGCCGCGGGTCGATCGGCAGCTGCGCCAGCCGGCGGCCCAGCGGGGTGAGCCGCTTGCGCGGGTCCTTCTCGGCCGGGTCGATGGCGCCCAGCTCGTGCAGCAGGTCCATGCCCGCCTTGACGTTGCGGCGGTCCGGCGGCTCGACGAACGGGAACGCGGCGATGTCGCCCAGCCCCAGCGCCGTCATCTGCAGGATGACCGACGCCAGGTTGGTGCGCAGGATCTCCGGCTCGGTGAACTCCGGACGCGACTCGAAGTCCTCCTGCGAGTACAGGCGGATGCAGATGCCCTCCGACACGCGCCCGCAGCGGCCCTTGCGCTGGTTGGCCGACGCCTGCGAGATCGGCTCGATCGGCAGCCGCTGCACCTTGAGCCGGTGGCTGTAGCGGGAGATGCGCGCGGTGCCGGGGTCGATGACGTACTTGATGCCGGGCACGGTCAGGGAGGTCTCGGCGACGTTGGTGGCCAGCACGATGCGGCGTCCGGAGTGCGGCTGGAACACCCGGTGCTGCTCGGCCGCCGACAGCCGCGCGTACAGCGGCAGCACCTCCGTCTGCGGCCCGCGCCGCCCCTTGAGGTGCTTGGCCAGGGCGTCGGCCGTGTCGCGGATCTCCCGTTCGCCGCTGAGGAACACCAGGATGTCGCCCGGCGCCTCGCCGGACAGCTCGTCCACCGCGTCGCAGATCGCCTGGATCTGGTCGCGGTCGGGGTCGGCCTGCGGGTCGTCGGGGTCGACCAGCGGCCGGTAGCGGACCTCCACCGGATACGTCCGGCCCGACACCTCCACGATCGGCGCGTCGTCGAAGTGCTTGGAGAACCGCTCGGGGTCGATGGTGGCCGAGGTGATGACCACCTTGAGGTCGGGCCGCTTGGGCAGGATCTCCTTGACGTACCCGAGCAGGAAGTCGATGTTGAGGCTGCGCTCGTGCGCCTCGTCGATGATCAGTGTGTCGTAGCGGCGCAGCAGCCGGTCGGTCTGGATCTCGGCCAGCAGGATGCCGTCGGTCATCAGCTTGACCAGCGTGTCGTCGCTGGACCGGTCGGTGAAGCGCACCTTGTAGCCGACCGCCTCGCCGAGCTCGGTGCCCAGCTCCTCGGCGATCCGGTCGGCCACGGTGCGGGCGGCCAGCCGCCGCGGCTGGGTGTGGCCGATCGAGCCGAGCACGCCGCGGCCCAGCTCCAGGCAGATCTTGGGGAGCTGGGTGGTCTTGCCGGACCCGGTCTCCCCCGCCACGATCACCACCTGGTGGTCGCGCACCGCCGCCAGGATGTCGTCCCTCTTCTGCGACACCGGCAGCGCGTCCGGATAGGTGATCGCCGGGACGGCCGCGCGGCGCCGCGCCACCCGCCGCTCGGCGGCCTCGACCTCCTCGCCGATCTTCTCCAGCACCCGGGCGCGGCGCCGCTCGTCCCGCAGCTTCTGCACACCGTCCAGGCGGCGGCGCAGCCGGTGCGCGTCGTAGATCGTCAGCTCGGGCAGGCGCGCGCGCAGGTCGGCGAGCGGCGATTTCACGTGCGTCCTCATTACCGTCGAACGGGTGGCCAAGGGCGGGGCGGGGCGGCCGGCGGCGCCGGGCGGGCGTCCCCGCAACCTTGGCACCGTAGCCGGGACGACGCGCCCGAGGCGATCGGTTTTCCCGGCCGTCCCAGGCTCTAACAACATCATCCACACGCCGGGCATTCCAGTACCGGCGCCCCGCCCGCGCTCGTGGAACCGCGCGGGCGCCCCGGTCGGCGGTGCGGCTTTGCAGCCGGACGGCCGTCCGGACGGTGTTTTCGGCGGCGGTTCGACGCAGGCGGCGGCCTTGACATAGTAAGGTTCGCCTGGGCTCGATGCGGGATCGCCTTGCCCGGGCGCCGGGGTCAGGCCCCGTAGACGGGCTCGGGGGCGGGGGCGTCGGCGAGCAGGCCGGCGACGACGTCGTCCAGTTCGGACGGGTCCCAGCGGCCGCCCTTGTCGATCACCGGGCCGTGCCGGAAGCCGTCCATCACGCAGATCCGCCCGCCCTCGACCTCGAAGACGCGTCCGGTGACGCCCCGCGAACGCGCCGACCCGAGCCAGACCACCAGCGGCGAGACGTTCTCCGGCGCCATCGCGTCGAACCCCCCTTCGGGGGGCGGCGCCATCGTCCGCGCGAAGACCTCCTCGGTCATGCGGGTGCGGGCGGCCGGCGCGATCGCGTTGACGGTCACGCCATAGCGGGCCAGTTCGGCGGCGGCGACCAGGGTGAGGCCGACGATCCCGGCCTTGGCGGCCGAGTAGTTGCCCTGGCCGACGCTGCCGAGCAGCCCGGCGCCGGAGGAGGTGTTGACCACGCGGGCGTCCACGGCCCGGCCCGCCTTGCTCTCGGCGCGCCAGTGCCGGGCGGCGTGCTTGAGCGGCAGGAAGTGGCCCTTGAGGTGGACGCGCATGACCGCGTCCCACTCCTCCTCGGTGAGGTTGACCAGCATCCGGTCGCGCAGGAACCCGGCGTTGTTGACCAGGGCGTCCAGGCGTCCGAACGCCTCCAGGGCGGTGGCGACCAGGGCGGCCGCGCCGTCCTCGGTGGCGATGTCGTGGACGCTGGCGACGGCGCGGCCGCCCAGCCGCTCGATCTCCTCGACGACGCGCCGGGCGGGGCCGCCGGCCGCGTCGCCGGTGCCGTCGCGGGCCACGCCCAGGTCGTTGACGACGACGGCGGCGCCCTGGCGGGCGAACTCCAGGGCGTGGGCGCGGCCGAGGCCGCGGCCCGCCCCGGTGACGGCCACGACGCGGTCGGTGCATATCACTGGGCGTCCTCCTCGTGTCGGCCGGGCCTGTTGGCGGTGGCGGCGTCCAGGAAGGCGGGGCGTTCGCCGCCGCCGTGCATGAGCAGTGCGGAGCCGGTGACGTAGGCGGCCAGGTCCGAGGCGAGATAGACGCAGGCGGCGCCGGCGTCGGCGTACGGGTCGGCCAGGCGGCCCAGGGGGACGGTGCGTTCGACGGCGGCGATGCCCGCCTCATCGCCGTAGTGCAGGTGCGCGCTCTCGGTGCGGACCATGCCGAGGACCAGGGCGTTCACCCGGATGTCGGGGGCCCATTCGACGGCCAGGGAGGCCGCCAGGCTGTGCAGGCCCGCCTTGGCGGCGCCGTAGGCGGCGGTGCCGGGCGAGGGCCGCACCCCGCTCACGCTGCCGACCATGATGACGGAGCCGCCGCCGGGCCGGGCCCGCATGCGGGCGGCGGCGGCCCGGGCGCAGATCAGCGGGGCGGTCAGGTTCAGCTCGATGATCTTGGCGTGGGTGCGCGGGTCGCCGTCCGACAGCGGCAGGTACGGGGTGCCGCCCGCGTTGTTGACCAGCACGTCGATCCGGTCGAGGCCGTCCATGAAGTCCTGCACGGCGTCCGGGTCGCGCACGTCGAGGGAGACGAAGCGGGCGGTGCGGCCGCCCGCCGACGGCGGCTCCGGCGGCTCGCGGCGGGCGACGGCGACGACGTCGGCCCCGGCGGCCAGGAACGCCCGGCTGATGCCGCGTCCCACGCCCCGCACGCCCCCGGTGACCACGGCCAGGCGGCCGCTCAGATCCAGCGTCAGCGCCATCGGGCCCTCCCGGCGGGTTCCTGCTACCGTTCTGTTCTAACAAATGTTTGGTGGAAAGGTAGCGCATGGGAGTCTCCACCACGACCCACCCCGACGGGGTGGCGGAGATCGTCGTCACCGCGCCCCCGGTCAACGCGCTCACCGTCCGGGGCTGGTACGACCTGGCCGACGCCGTGCTGGCGGCCGGACGCGACCCGGACGTCGGGGCGGTGGTGCTCCGCGCCGACGGACGCGGCTTCAACGCGGGCGTCGACATCAAGGAGCTGCAGGCCGCCGACGGGCACACCGCGCTGGTCGGCGCCAACCGGGGCTGCTACGCGGCGTTCGCGGCGGTGTACGACTGCGAGGTCCCGGTCGTGGCGGCGGTGCACGGGTTCTGCCTGGGCGGCGGCGTCGGGCTGGCCGGCAACGCCGACGTCGTGGTGGCCGCCGAGGACGCCTACTTCGGCCTGCCCGAGGTGGACCGGGGCGCGCTGGGCGCCGCCACCCACCTGGCCCGGCTCGTCCCCCACCACCTGATGCGCGCCATGGTCTACACCTGCCGCAACGTCACCGCCGAGGAGCTGCACCGGCACGGGTCGGTGCTGGAGGTCGTCCCGGCGGCGCGGCTGCGCGACGCGGCGATGGCGGTGGCCCGCGACATCGCGGCCAAGGACCGGTACGTGATCCGGCGGGCCAAGGAGTCGCTGAACGGCATCGACCCGGTCGACGTCAAGCGCAGCTACCGGTTCGAGCAGGGCTTCACCTTCGAGTTGAACCTGACCGGCGCGGGCGACCGGCACCGCGACGCCTTCGTCCGCGGCGGCCGGGCCGGCCGGGCCGCCGAGGAGGGCCGATGAGCAAGGTCATGACCGTGGACGAGGTCGTCGCGTCGCTGGCCAGCGGCATGACGGTCGGGATCGGCGGCTGGGGGTCGCGGCGCAAGCCGATGGCGCTGGTGCGGGCGATCTGCCGGTCGCCGGTCACCGATCTGACGGTGGTGTCCTGCGGCGGCCCGGACGTGGGGCTGCTGTGCGCGTACGGCAAGGTCCGCAGGCTGGTCGCGCCGTTCGTGACGCTCGACTCGATCCCGCTGGAGCCGCACTTCCGGGCGGCGCGGCAGAACGGGGCGATCGAGCTGACCGAGTACGACGAGGGCATGTTCATGTTCGGGCTGTACGCGGCGGCGCACCGGCTGCCGTTCCTGCCGACGCCGGCGGGCCTGGGCTCGGACGTGCTGCGCGTCAACCCCGGGCTGCGCACCGTCCGCTCGCCGTACGCCGACGGCACCGAGCTGATCGCCGTGCCCCCGCTGGCGATGGACGTCGCGCTGGTCCACATGAACCGCGCCGACGCGCGCGGCAACGGCCGGTACCTCGGCCCCGACCCCTACATGGACGACCTGTTCGCCAAGGCCGCCGACCGCGCGTACGTGTCCTGCGAACGCCTCGTGGACACCGGCGACCTGCTCAAGGAGGGACCGGTGCAGTCACTGCTGATCAGCCGCGCGCATGTCACCGGCGTGGTGGAGACGCCGGGCGGCGCGCACTTCACCGCCTGCGAGCCCGACCACGGCCGCGACGAGGCGTTCCAGCGGCTGTACGCCAGATCTGCGGCCGATCCCGCAGAGTGGCGGGCCTTCCGCGACCGCTTCCTGTCGGGCGACGAGGCCGCCTACCAGGACGCCGTCCGCACCTGGCAGGAGGAGTCGCGGTGAGCGCGGCGACGCGGGCCGAGGTGTGCGCGGTGGCGTGCGCGGAGCTGTTCCGCGGGGACGGGGAGATCGTCGCGGCGGCGGTGTCCGGCACGGTGCCCGCGCTGGGGGCGCGGCTGGCGCGGATGACGTTCGAGCCGGACCTGCTGACCACCGACGGCGGGCCGCACCTGACCGCGGAACCGGTGCCGCTGGGCGCGCCCGCCGGCGCGGTCGAGGGCTGGCTGCCGTTCCGCGACCACCTGTGGCTGGTGCTGAACGGCCGCCGGCACGTGGTCCTGGGCGCCAGCCAGATCGACCGGTACGGCAACTCCAACATCTCCTGCATCGGCGACTGGGAGCACCCGGCGCGGCAGCTGCTCGGCGTGCGGGGGGCGCCCGGCAACACCCGCGTCAACACCACCAGCTACTGGATCCCCCGGCATTCGCCCCGCGTGTTCACCGAGAAGGTCGACTTCGTCAGCGGCATCGGCGGCGACCGGGGCGCCTTCGAGCTGCGCGCGGTGGTGACCGACCTCGCCGTTCTGGACTTCGGCACCCCGGACCGGCGGATGCGGCTGCGCTCCACGCACCCGGGGGTGGCGGTCGAGGAGGTCGTCGCCCGCACCGGGTTCGACCTGGTCGTCCCGGACGAGGTGCCCGAGACTCGCTCGCCCACCGCCGAGGAGCTGCGGCTCATGCGCGAGGTGCTCGACCCCAGGGGGCTGCGCGACCGCGAGGTCCCCGGATGAGCGGCGAGGCGGCCGGCCGGGCGGCGGGGCGGGTGCTCGACACGCCGCTGACGCGGCTGACCGGCGTCCGGCACCCGGTCATGCAGACGGGCATGGGCTGGGTGGCCGGGCCGCGCCTGGTGACGGCGGTGGCGAACGCGGGCGGCCTCGGCGTGCTGGCGTCGGCGACCATGCCGGTCGACCGGCTGGCCGCGGCGATCCGCGAGGTCAAGGAGCGCACCGACGCGCCGTTCGGGGTGAACCTGCGGGCCGACGCCGGCGACGCGGACGAGCGCGTCGACCTGATCGTCAAGGAGGGGGTGCGGGTCGCCTCGTTCGCCCTGGCGCCCAGGCGCGAGCTGATCGCCCGGCTCAAGGACGCGGGCGTGGTGGTGATCCCGTCGGTGGGGGCCCGGCGGCACGCCGAGAAGGTCGCCGGCTGGGGCGCGGACGCGGTGCTGGTGCAGGGCGGCGAGGGCGGCGGGCACACCGGCCCGGTCGCCACGACGCTGCTGCTCCCCCAGGTCGTGGACGCCGTCGACATCCCCGTGATCGCCGCCGGCGGGTTCTTCGACGGGCGCGGCCTGGCCGCCGCGCTGGCCTACGGGGCGGCGGGCGTGGCGATGGGCACCCGGTTCCTGCTGACCGCCGACAGCTCCGTGCCCGACGCGGTCAAGCAGGTCTACCTGCGCGCCGCCGAGACCGTGGTGACCCGGCAGGTCGACGGGCTGCCGCACCGGGTGCTGCGCAGCGGCCTGGTGGACGGCCTCGAACGCTCCGGCCGCCTCACCCGCCTGGCCCGGGCGGTGCGCAACGCCGCCCGGTTCCGGCGGATCTCCGGCCTGTCGTGGCGGGCGATGCTGGCCGACGGGCGGGCGATGCGGCGCGGCCGGGACCTGTCGTGGTCGCAGGTGCTCATGGCCGCCAACACCCCGATGCTGCTGAAGGCCGCGATGGTCGACGGGCGTCCCGACCTCGGCGTCATGGCGTCCGGCCAGGTCGTGGCGGTGATCGACGACCTGCCCACGTGCGCGGAGCTGATCGGCCGGATCGTCCGCGAGGCCGCCGAGGCGATCGCCGCGCAGCAGTCGGTGCTCGTGCGGGATTAGCGGCGGGTCAGCGGGCGTCCCCCGCGATCCCGGCGAGGACGGCGGCCAGCCCCCCGTCGAACTCCTCCTCGGGCGCAAGGCCCCGCGCGCCGCGGGCGGTCTCGGCGAGCCGGGGGTAGGCGTCGTCCGGCAGGGCGGCGATCGCATCGGTGCCGGGCCCGGCCAGCGGGCTGAGATGTTCGAGCTGGATGGCGCCGAGGAGGTAGCCGAGCAGGGCGCGCAGCGCGATGACGCGGCCGCGGGCGTCGAATCCCGCCCCGGCCAGCACGTCCGTCACCGCCTCCCCCCAGCGCAGCAGGGCGGGCGAGCGGTGCCGGTGCGTCATCGTCAGCGGGACGATCGCCGGATGCGCGGCGACCGCGTCGCGCACCCGCCGCACCAGCGTCGCGACCTGCTCGCGCCAGGGCGCGCCGGGCGGCGGCTCGGTGTCGACCGAGCCGAGCACCAGCTCCACGACCAGCCCCTCCAGCTCCCGCCGGTCGTCGACGTACCGGTACAGCGACATCGTCCCCATGCCCAGTTCCTGAGCGACCGCCCGCATGGTGAGCGCGGGCAGGCCGCCCCGGTCGATCACGGCGAGGGCGGCCTCGGCGATGCGGGCGGGGCTGAGCGAACGCGGCCTGGGCATGCGTACAAGATACGCCTACGCTTGTAGGCGTATCTTGTACGCCTACGTCGGAGGTTCCCCATGCCCAGGCTTTCGGCGGGCGCACCGGTGCCCGCCCGCGAACTGGCCGCCGTCGGGGGCGCGCCGGTGCCCGTGCCCGACCCGGACCGGCTCGTCCACCTGCAGTTCCGGCGCTTCGCCGGATGCCCGGTCTGCAACCTGCACCTGCGGTCGGTGGCACGGCGGCACGCCGAGATCGAGGCGGCGGGCGTCCGCGAGGTCGCGGTGTTCCACTCCCCCGCCGAGGAGCTGCTCCCGTACGCGGCCGACCTGCCGTTCGCGCTCGTCGCCGACCCCGGCAAGCGGCTGTACCGGGAGTTCGGCGTGGAGACCGGCCGCCGCGCGCTGCTCGACCCGCGCGTGTGGGGCCCGATCCTCGTCGCGCTCTCCCGCTCGGCGTGGCGGGTGGCACTCCGGCGCGACCGCACGCCGACCGCGCGCCGGCCCCACGGACGGCTCGGCCTGCCCGCCGACTTCCTCATAGCCCCGGACGGCCGCATCGTCGCCGCCGGGTACGGTCGGCACGCCTACGACCAGTGGCCCGTCGACGAGCTGCTCGCCCTGGCCGCCGAGGCCCGGCGCACGACGACGGCCACGTGACCGACGCCCGGCGGTGAGCCCGTGGCGCGGCGAGCCGCGCCACGGGGACGGGCTCCCCTCCTCGGCGGCACCGGAACCGCCCTCGCACCCGTTGACGCCGCGAACGGGACGCCCCTAACGTTTAACCGACCGGTCGGTATGTGTTCTCGGACACAGTGACCGGCCGGAGGGTCTGCCGGAACACGCCTTCGCCCACCCCCGGAGAAACGCATGATCCGAAGCACGATGCAGGACTTCCCGCTCACCGTCGGCGCGATACTCAGGCACGGGTCCCGGGTGTTCGGCGGAAGCGAATGCGTGACCTGGACCGGCGCGGGCGCCCGCCGCGCCACGTACGCGCAGGTGGCCGAGAACGCCGAGCGGCTCGCCGCCGCGCTGTCCCGGCTCGGGGTGCGCACCGGCGAGGCGGTCGGCACGTTCTGCTGGAACCACCAGGAGCACCTGGAGGCCTACTTCGCCGTTCCCGCCATGGGCGCGGTGCTGCACACCCTCAACATCCGGCTGTTCCCCGACCAGCTGGCGCACATCATCGGCCACGCCGAGGACCGCGTCGTCATCGTCGACGACAACCTCGTCCCGCTGCTGGCGCGGGTCGCCGGGCGGGTGCCCTGCGTGGAGACCTACATCGTGGTGGGCGACGGCGACGCGAGCGCGCTGGAGGAGGCCTCCGGCGGCCGGGCGCGCGTGCTGCGCTACCGCGAGCTGCTGGCCGCCGAGGAGCCGGGCTTCGACTGGCCCGAGATCGACGAGCGCGCGGCCGCGTCGATGTGCTACACCAGCGGCACCACCGGCGACCCCAAGGGCGTGGTGTACTCGCACCGCTCGACGTTCCTGCACGCAATGGCGGTGCAGTCGGCGTCGCTGGTGGGCATCACCGAGGCCGACCGGGTGCTGGCGATCGTCCCGATGTTCCACGTCAACGCCTGGGGGCTGCCGTACGGGGCGCTGATGTCGGGGGCGTCCCTGCACATGCCCGGACCGTTCCTGCAGCCCGAGCACCTCACCCGGTTCATCGCGGCCGAGCGCAGCACCGTGGCGTCCGCGGTCCCGACGATCTGGAGCGGCATCCTGGAGTACGGCGCCGAGCACGAGATCGACCTGTCGTCGCTGCGCACCGGCACCTCCGGCGGCGCCGCCGCGCCGCGCGCCCTGCTGGAGCGCTTCGAGGAGCGCTACGGCCTGCGCATCATCCAGGGCTGGGGGATGACCGAGACCAGCCCGCTGGGCGGCATGGCGTTCCCGCCGCCCGGCGTGCGGCCCGGCACGCCCGAGGACGTGGACTGGCGGATGCGGTCCGGCCGGGTCGCGGCGGGCGTGGAGATGCGCATCGTCGGCGACGACGGCGAGGAGCTGCCGTGGGACGGCACGTCCGTCGGCGAGATCGAGGTCCGCGGGCCGTGGATCACCGGCTCCTACCACCGCGACCCGGCGCCGGAGAAGTTCCACGACGGCTGGCTGCGCACCGGCGACATCGGCACGATCGACGAGCGCGGCTTCTTCCAGATCACCGACCGGGCCAAGGACGTCATCAAGTCGGGCGGCGAGTGGATCTCCTCGGTGGAGCTGGAGAACCACCTGATGGCGCATCCGGACGTGCTGGAGGCCGCGGTGATCGGCGTGCCCGACCCGCGGTGGACCGAGCGCCCGCTGGCGTGCGTGGTGCGGCGGCGGGGCGCGGCCGTCACGGCGGCGGAGCTGGCGGCCTTCCTGGACGGCAAGGTGGCGCGCTGGCAGGTGCCGGAGAACTGGACGTTCCTCGACGAGATCCCCAAGACGACCGTCGGCAAGTTCGACAAGAAGCCGCTGCGGGCGCGGTTCCGCGAGGGCGCCTTCGACGTGGAGCGCGTGGAGCGGGCCGCGCGCGCCGCGCGGGCCTGAACCCGCGACCCGCTCAACCGGACACCGCGCCCTGGTCGCCCTTTCCGGGGCGGCCGGGCGCGGCCGCCGGTCCTTCGGGACGCGCACGCAACCCGTTAAGAAACAAGTCGGCGGGAACATCGGCGCGGAAGACGCCCTCCCGCTGCCCCTCCTCCACGGGGCCGACCTTAATGCCAGGGGTGTTTTCCGAGTTCTTCTCGGAACATCCCCGCGTGCGCGGGGCCGACGTACGGGTTCTAGGGGGTGATGTGCGGTGGCTAGGAACATCCCCGCGTGCGCGGGGCCGACCGAGTGCCCCGGGTGCGCGTGCTACACCGGCCGGGAACATCCCGCGTGCGCGGGGCCGACGCCCATTCCCGAGCCCGCTTTGTCAGAATCCGCGGAACATCCCCGCGTGCGCGGGGCCGACCCCTACGACGACGGGTGGCACGCCTACGTCCGGGGAACATCCCCGCGTGCGCGGGGCCGACCGCGGGCAGTTCGGTCCCTAGAAAACATGGATGAGGAACATCCCCGCGTGCGCGGGGCCGACACGTGGCGGCCGACCTTGCCGAGCCGGGCGACGGGAACATCCCCGCGTGCGCGGGGCCGACGACACGGCCGAGCTGGTCAAGATGGCGCGTCAGGGAACATCCCCGCGTGCGCGGGGCCGACACGGGGGAGGGTGTTCAGCTGGGCGTTGTCGAGGGAACATCCCCGCGTGCGCGGGGCCGACACTTGCTGACCTGCGACTCTACAACAGCGAAGCCGAGTTTTCATTCAGTTGGATTCTCCTACCGACGACCGCAGGCTACCGCAACACGGGCCGGTACACCGGCGCCGACCGCGCCAGCCCCGCCGACAGCAGCACCCGGCCCACCGCCGGGTACCGCACCTCCACCCACCGCACCACAGCGGCGAACACCGCCGCCACGACCGGCGTGACCACAGCGGTCACCGCGCCCGCGGCGAGGCCGACACCGAGCCGGGCGGCCTGGCCGACGACGACGCCGACCAGGATGGGCACGATCGTGCGGATCACCAAGCACGCATCGCGGCCCCCTCACATGCAGCAGCACGGGCCACGCTGCCCCGCTTCTGGACCGCCTTGACCAGCGGCACCCACCTGCCGCGGGTCCTGGAAGACAGCAACGTGCAGATAACACGGGACGGCCGCGGCGGAGTACTCGCACAGCACCTAGACGACGTCATCGAGTACGAGAACAGCCTCATCGACGTGGAGCGGGCCGCGCGCGCCGCGCAGAGCTGAGCCCGCGCCCCGCTCAGTCGGACGCCGCTCCCCGGTCGTCCTCCTCGGGACGGCGGGGCCCGGCCGCCGGACCTTCGGGACGCGCACGCAACCCGTTGAGGAACAGGTCGACGTAGTACTCGCTGATCTGCCGCGCGTCCAGCGGCCCGTCCTGCCGGTACCAAGTACTGACCTGATGGACCGCACCGAAGAAGTAGTGCACCGACAAGTCGGCGGGAACATCGGCGCGGAAGACGCCCTCCCGCTGCCCCTCCTCCACCAAGGCACGAAACTCCTCGTGGTAGCGGCGCCGCTCGGCCCGCACCGCACGGCGACGCTCCTTGGGCAGCATGTGCATGGAGCGGAAGAAGACGATGAACTCGTCCAGGTACTGGAAGCTGGTCGACAGCACGTCGACCGCGGCCGCGCGCAGCCGTTCCTCCACCGGTCCGGTGCCGCCGGCGAACTCGCGCAGCCGCCGCGTCTGCAGGCCGAGGAGCCGGTGGTAGATCTCGTAGAGCAGGTCGTCCTTGGCGCCGAAGTAGTGGTACATGGCGCCCTTGGTGACCCCGGCGGCGGCGACGATCTCCTGGACCGAGGTGCTCTCGTAGCCCTTCTCCGCGAACAGCCGCGTCGCCACGGCCAGCAGGCGGTCCGGGATGGACGCGTAGGCGGACGCGTCCCCCGCCAGCCGCTGCGTCATGGCTCTCCCCTGTCCTCGGGCCGGTCCCGCCGAGGGGACGGCCTGCGCTCGTGAACGGCGATCAGCGTACCGGCGCCGGTCTTCCGGGGCGGCGCCGGAGACCTCGTTCCCGTCACCGCACCGCCGTGCCGCCGGACCGGCCGCCGACGGGTTTCCGCCCCGATCATACGCCGCCGAGACCGACTGGTCGGTATGCCGTTCGAACGCCTTCCGGGCCCGCACGCCCGGAGAACGGAAGCGCCATGCGGAAGCGCCGGCCCGCGCGACCGCGTCGCGCGGGCCGGCCGCCGTCAGCCCATCCAGACGACGGGGGCGCTGCGGTACTCGCCGTCCTCGTACTTCGCGCCGGCCACCGTCCGGCCTGCGCTCGCCGCCTGCAGCCGGCAGGTCCGGTAGGTCGCGCCGGCGGAGGCGAACGACCGGTCGGGCAGGGTGCGGTCGCACCCGGGCATGCCGCCGACCACGACGGCGCCGGTGCTCCCGCCGTCCGGGCCGACCCCCTGCAGCAACGGCGCGGCGCTGTGGGACAGGTCGGTGCCGCCGACGTTCTGCACGGTGTAGCGGATGTAGTAGGGCGTCATTCCGGCCGCGCGGGAGCCGAACTTCTGCTGGAAGGCCGCCTGGTCGCCCCGCTCGATCGCGGTGACCGTGATGCCGATCGTGCCGGTCCGGTACGGGACGACGGCGCGCTGCCCGATGCGCAGCCTGGTCCCCGGCGGTGTCACCCGCGCGTTCCCGGCCGGTGCCCGGGCGCCGCCCTCGGCGGCGGCCGCGGACGCCGAGCTGCTGGTCGGTGGCGGCGGCGCGGCCGCGCCCTCGGAGTCGGAGCCGGAGTCGAGCACACCGCACCCGGCGAGCGCCAGCGACGCAGCCCCCAGAGGCCCGACGAGCCTCATGCGTCTCATGCGAGTCATGGCGGGGTCTTCCCTTCGGACGTGTCGTGTCAGGAATGCTGCGAAACAGCCGGGAAGGGAACGCGCCCCGTGCCTGACGGAGACGTCAGGGCGGCGGACCGGTGTCGCGGACGGCGGCGAGCTGCGCGGCCCAGGGCACGACCACGACGCGACGGCGGCGCACCGCCGTCCCCTCCCCCGGACGGCGCCCAACAGTACGCCGACCGGGCGGGCCGTGGTTGACGCCCGGTGCACAGCCGTTTGACCGCCGGTGCACAGGTCTTCGCGGCGGGACGGTCAGCTCTCCTCCAGCAGGCGCCGCCCGATCACCATCCGCTGGATGTCGGCCGTGCCCTCGCCGATCAGCAGCATGGGCGCCTCGCGGTAGAGCCGCTCGATCTCGTACTCGGTGGAGTAGCCGTATCCGCCGTGGACGCGGAAGGCGTCCTCGACGACCTCCTTGCAGTACTCGCTGGCCAGGTATTTGGCCATCCCGGCCTCCAGGTCGTTGCGTTCGCCGGAGTCCTTGCGGCGGGCGGCCATCACCGTCATCTGGTGCGCGGCCTCCACCTTGGTGGCCATCTCGGCGAGGCGGAACAGCACGGCCTGGTGCTCGGCGATCGGCCGGCCGAACGTCTCGCGCTGTTTGGCGTAGGACAGCGCCAGCTCGTAGGCGCGCCGCGCCACCCCGCAGGCGCGCGCCGCCACGTTGACGCGGCCGACCTCCACGCCGTCCATCATGTGGTAGAAGCCCCGCCCGGGCTCCCCGCCGAGCACCTGCCCGGCGTCGATGCGGTACCCGTCGAACAGCAGCTCGGTCGTGTCGACGCCCTTGTACCCCATCTTGCCGATCTTGCCGGGGATGGTCAGGCCGGGCGCGACCTCCCCGAACCCGGGCTCCTTGTCCACCAGGAACGTGGTCATGCCCCGGTGCCCGGCGGCGGGGTCGGTCTTGACGAGCACGGCGACCAGGTTCGCCGTGGCGCCGTTGGTCAGCCACATCTTCTGCCCGTCGATCACGTACCCGTCGCCGTCGCGCGTCGCGCGGGTGCGGATCGCCGCCACGTCCGATCCGCATCCCGGCTCCGACATGGAGAAGGCCCCGCGCACCTCCCCCGCGGCCATGCGCGGCAGGTACCGCGCCCGCTGCTCGTCCGTGCCGTGCTGGACGATCATCCAGGCGACGATGAAGTGCGTGTTGACGATCCCCGACAGGCTCATCCAGCCGCGCGACAGCTCCTCGACGACCAGCGCGTAGGTCAGCAGGGACTCGCCGAGCCCGCCGTGCTCCTCGGGGATCGTCAGCCCGAACAGCCCGAGCCGCCGCATGCGGTCGACCAGCTCGCGCGGGTAGGCGTCGGCGTGCTCCAGTTCGGTCGCGACCGGCAGCACCTCCTTGTCCACGAAGGCCCGGACGGTCGCGATGATCTCCCGCTGCTCGTCGGTCAGCCCGTAGGTCTGCTGCAACCTGTCGCCCATGCCACCAACCTCCCAGAGTCTTCCGGCCCGGCGCCGTGAAGGATCGTCGCTGTCGGTTCGGTCCCGCCTGCGGGCCGCCCCCGGCGGCGGTCCCCGGTCAGGCGAACGTCGCGGTCATGGCCGTGACACCCGCCGGGGCCTCGATGGACAGCCGGCCGTCCGGCGAGCCGGCCGCGACGAACGGCTGCCCGACGTAGACGGGCTTGCGGGCGCGGAACGCCAGCTCGCCCACCGCGCGGCCGGCGCGGCGCGGAAGCTCCAGGCACAGGATCGCCAGCAGGGGGCCGTGCACGACCAGCGCCGGGTGGCCCTCCACCTCGGTCGTGTAGACCGGGTCGTAGTGGATGCGGTGGGCGTTGTAGGTCAGCGCGCTGAACCGGAACAGCAGCACCGGGTCGGCGGTCACCGGCAGCGTCCACGGCGCCTCCACCTTCGGCGGCTCGTAGGAGGGGGCGGTGGGGGGTGCGGCCGGGTCGCCGCTGCGGTAGACGAGGTCCTGCTCCTCGACGGCGATCTCGGCGCCGTCGCGCAGGTAGGTGTGGCGGACGGTGACGAACAGCAGCTCGCCGCTGCGGCCGTGCTTGAGCCGGGTGTCGGCGGTCTCCGAGCGGCGGGTGAGGGTGTCGCCGAGGCGGATCGGCCGGTGCAGGGTGAGCCGGCCTCCGGCGAACATGCGGCGCCGGTCGGGGATCGGGGGCAGGAAGTGGCCGTCGCGGGGGTGGCCGTCGGCGCCCAGGTCGCCGGTGCGGGGGCGGTCGAGGAAGTACAGCCACTGCCACAGCGGCGGCAGTTCCGGGCCGGGCGGGTCGGCGTCCAGCAGTGCCGCCAGCGCCTGGGCGGGCTCGGGGTGGATGGTCTCCGTGCGCTCCTGCGGGCCGGGTTCCCATCCGTTGATGTCGATCAAGCGACCACTCCCTTCGCGCGCAGGCCGGCCGGGTCCAGCCCCAGTTCGGCCAGGACGTCGTCGGTGTGCTCGCCCAGCCGCGGGGCGGGCGCGACCGTGCGCCGTCCGGTGTCCAGGGGCGAGGCCGGGGCGTGCACGCGGCCGACGCCTGGCTGATCGATCTGCTGGAGCAGGGGGCTGCTCGCGGGGTCGAGGTCGGTGAAGCGGCGGTAGGGGGCGTACAGCACCGACGTCGGTTTGAGGGCCCGGTCGACCTCGGCGAGGGTGCGTCCGGCGAACCAGGGGGCGAGCAGGGCGAACAGGGACTCGCGGTGCCGGAAGCGGTCGCCGTCCCGGGTGAAGTCGGCGCCCAGCAGCCGTTCCAGTTCGGCCACGGTCGCGGTCAGTTCGGTGGCCGCGCACAGGTCGGCGAAGTGCCGGGCGGTCAGCGCCACCACCATGACGCGTTCGCCGTCGGCGAGGGGGAAGTCGCGGCCGAGCCCGCCGTACAGGTCGTTGCCGATGCGGGGACGCTCCGCGCCCAGCTGCGCCTCGGCGAGGAAGCCCAGGTTGCCGGCCATGGCCACCGCCACGTCGTGCAGGGCCAGGGTGATGCGCGCGCCGGCGCCCGTGCGGGTGCGGCGCCGGTCGGCCGCCAGCAGGCCCACGGCCGCGTACAGCCCGCAGGCCATGTCCCAGGCGGGCAGCACGTGGTTGACCGGGCCGGCGTGGTCGGCGGGCCCGGTGACCAGCGGGAAACCGATCTCGGCGTTGACGGTGTAGTCGACCGCGGCGGTGCCGTCGGCGCGGCCCTGGATCTGCAGGTGGATCAGGTCGGGGCGGGTCTTGGAGAGCGTCTCGTACGACAGCCAGGACCGGCCGACCGCGTTGGTCAGCACGGTTCCGGCGTCGGCCACCAGGCGGGTGACGACGTCGCGTCCCTCCGGGGAGCGGAAGTCGACCGTGACCGACCGCTTGCCCTTGTTGAGCCCGGTCCACACCAGGCTGGCGCCGGACGGGGCCAGCGGGTGGCGTCCCACGTCGGCCGCGCCGCCGAGCGGGTCGACGCGAATCACCTCGGCGCCCAGTTGGGCCAGTGTCATGCCGCCGAGCGGGGCCGCGACGAAACTCGACACCTCGATGATCCGCAGGCCCTCAAGCACCCGATCATTATGCAACCCCGCGTCCGCGGCGGTTTCAGAGGCGTTCGATGATGGTGACGTTGGCCTGGCCGCCGCCCTCGCACATGGTCTGCAGCCCGTAGCGGCCGCCCGTGCGCTCCAGCTCGTACAGCAGGGACGTCATGAGGCGGGCGCCGGTGGCGCCGAGGGGATGGCCGAGCGCGATGGCGCCGCCGTTGGGGTTGGTGCGGGCCGGGTCGGCGCCGGTCTCCTTCAGCCAGGCCAGCACCACCGACGCGAACGCCTCGTTGATCTCGATGGCGTCCATGTCGCCGATCTTCATTCCGGTGCGGCGCAGCGCGTGCGCGGTCGCGGGGATCGGCGCCGACAGCATCCGGATCGGGTCCTCGCCGCGCGCGGAGATGTGGTGGACGCGGGCGCGGGGCGTCAGGCCGTGGTCGCGCACGGCGCGTTCGGACGCCACCAGCAGCGCGGCGGCGCCGTCGGAGATCTGCGCGGCGAGCGCGGCGGTGAGGCGCCCGCCGTCCACCAGGGTCGGCAGCGCGGCCATCCTGTCGGGGGAGGTGTCGCGGCGCGGCCCCTCGTCGGCGGCGACGCCGTCGTAGGGGACGGTCTCCCGGGCGAACCGCCCCTCGTCGATCGCGCGGATCGCGCGCCGGTGCGAGGTGTAGGCGTAGGCCTCCATCTCCTCCCGCGAGATGTCCCAGTCGCGGGCGATCATCTCGGCGCCGGTGAACTGCGACACCTCGGCGTCGCCGTACCGGCGCCTCCAGCCCGCGGACCCGGCGAACGGGCCGGAGGTGTGGCCGAGGGGCTCGGCGGCGGTCATCGCATAGCCGATGGGGATCTGCGACATGTTCTGCACGCCGCCCGCCACCACCAGGTCGGCGGTGCCCGACAGCACCGCCTGCGCGGCGAAGTGCACCGCCTGCTGGGACGAGCCGCACTGCCGGTCGACGGTCACGCCGGGGACCTGCTCGGGCAGCCCGGCCGCCAGCCAGCAGGTGCGCGCGATGTCCCCGGCCTGCGGCCCGACGGTGTCCACGCAGCCGAAGACGACGTCGTCGACGGCGGCCGGATCGGCGTCCACCCGGTCCATCAGCGCCGTCAGCACATGCGCGCCCAGATCGGCGGGGTGCGCCCCGGACAGGCCGCCGCCGCGCCTGCCGACCGGTGTGCGGACCGCCTCGACGATGAATGCCTCGGCCACCTCGGGCCTCCCTCCTGCCGCCTGCTCAGGCCTGGATGCCCTCCAGGACCATGGCCAGGTACTGCTTGGCGATGTCGTCGGCCGCCAGCCGCCCGCCGGGCCGGTACCAGTTCGCCGCCACCCACACGGTGTCGCGGATGAACCGGTACACCAGCGGCAGGTCGAGGTCGGGGCGGAACGCGCCCTCCCGCACGCCCCGCTCCAGCAGCGACATCCACATCTCCTCGAAGCGGCGGTCCGATTCGAGCAGGTAGGCGAAGCGCTCGCCGGCGGCGGCCAGGTGGCGGGACTCGTTCTGGTAGACGACCACGGCGGCCCGGTGCCGGTCGATCGACCGGAACGACTCCACGATGACGGCCTCCACGGTCTCGCGTGCGCCGAGCCCGGCGGCCAGCACGCGGTCGTAGGCGGCCCACATCTCGTTCAGGAACGTCGAGAGGATCTCGTCGACCATCGACTCCTTGGAGTCGAAGTGGTAGTACAGGCTGCCGCCGAGGATCCCGGCCGCGTCGGCGACCTGGCGGACGGTGGTGGCGGCGTAGCCCTTGGCCGCGAAGACCTCGGCCGCGGTGGCGAGCAGCTCGGCGCGGCGTTCCGCGCGCGCGGCGGCGGTTCCCTCGGTGTCGCGCCGTCGTGGGCTCATGGGCGGTGTGCTCCTATGGGTGCCTGCTGGAAACGGAGACCACCTCGCCCGTCATGTAGGACGAGTAGTCGCTGGCCAGGAAGACGATAACGTTGGCCACCTCCCAGGGCTGGGCGTGGCGGCCGAACGCCTCCCGGCGCGTCAGCTCGTCCAGCAGCTCCTGCGACGTCACCTTCACCAGGTGCGGGTGCATCGCCAGCGACGGGGCCACCGCGTTGACGCGGACGCCGTGCGGGGCGGCCTCCAGCGCCACGCAGCGGGTCAGCGCCATCACCCCGGCCTTGGCGGCGGCATAGTGGGCCTGGCCGCGCTGCGCCCGCCAGCCGATCACCGAGGCGTTGTTGACGATGGCGCCCGAGCCGCGCTCCCGCATGATCCGCAGCGCGGCCCGGGTGCAGCGCATGGTGCCGTTGAGGGTGACGTCCAGGACGCGGTGCCACTGCTCGTCGGTCATGTCGGCCAGTTCGGCGGTGCCGCCCAGCCCGGCGTTGTTGACGGCGACGTCGAGGCGTCCGAAGCGTTCGAGCGCGGCCGCGTACAGCGCCCGCACCTCGTCCTCGGCGGTGACGTCGCAGCGGCGGGCGGCCACCCGGCCGGCGCCGAACTCCTTCTCCAGCGCGGCGTGCGTCTCGGCCAGGCGCCGCTCGTGCGCGTCGGACACCATGACGGCGGCGCCCTCCTCCAGGCAGCGGCGCGCGGTCGCGCCGCCGATCCCGGTCCCGGCGGCGGCGGTGACCACCACGACGCGGTCGCGCAGCAGGCCGTGCCCTTCCACGTACCGCGGTTCCGCCCCGGTCATGCGGCCCCCTTCGGCTCGCGCGGCAGGCCGAGCACGCGCTCGGCGATGATGTTGCGCTGGATCTCGTTGGACCCGGCGTAGATGGTGTCGGCGCGGGAGAACAGGAACAGCCGCTGCCAGTCGTTCAGGTCGTAGGGTGCGCCGTCGGCGACGAGCCCCGCCGCGCCGAGGACGTCCATGGCCAGCTCCCCCAGCTCCCGGTGCCAGGTCGCCCACACCAGCTTGGAGATGGACGACTCGGGGCCGGGGGCGCCCGCGGCGACGCCCGCCATGGTGCGCACCGCGTTCAGCCGCATGATCTCCAGGCCCATCCAGGCGCGGGTGAGCCGGTCGCGCAGCAGCGGGTCGTCGACGGCGCCGGTGCGGCGGGCCAGCTCGATCACGCCCTGCAGTTCGCGGCGGAACCCGACCTGCTGGCCGAGCGTGGCGACGCCGCGTTCGAAGCCGAGCGTCGCCATCGCGATCCGCCAGCCGTCGCCGGGCGCGCCGACGATGTTGGCGGCGTCGGTGCGGGCGCCGTCGAAGAACACCTCGTTGAACTCCGAGGTGCCGGTCATCTGCACGATCGGGCGGACCTCCACCCCGTCCTGGCGCATCGGGACCAGCAGGTACGACAGCCCGGCGTGCCGCGTGGAGCCGGGTTCGGTGCGGCACAGCACGAAGCACCAGTCCGCCTCTGCCGCCAGGGAGGTCCACACCTTCTGCCCGGTGACGCGCCACTGCCCGCCGACCAGTTCGGCGCGGGTCTGCACGCCGGCCAAATCGGAGCCGGCGTCCGGTTCGGAGTAGCCCTGGCACCACAGCTCCTGCGCCGCGGCGATCGGCGGCAGGAACCGGGCGCGCTGCGCGTCGGTGCCGAACGCGATGATCGTCGGGCCGAGCAGGTTCTCCCCGATGTGGCCGACCCGGGCGGGCGCGCGGGCCAGCGCGTACTCCTCGTGGAAGATCACCTGCTGGGCGAGGGTGGCGCCGCGGCCGCCGTGCTCGACCGGCCAGCCGAGGCAGGTCCAGCCCGCCGCGGCCAGGTGCCGCTCCCACGCCAGCCGGACCGGGAACGCCTCGTGCTCGCGGCCCGGGCCGCCCAGGCCCCGGGCGGCGGCGAACTCGCCGGTCAGATTGGTCTGCAGCCAGTCGCGGACCTCGGCGCGGAAGGCGCGGTCGGCCGCGCTCTCCCGGCCGGGCGCGCGGCCCGTACCGTCCCGCGTGCTCACACCGCAGGACTCTACCAAACGATTGTTAGAAAGTATTGCCCCGCCGTCCCGCCGCGCCGGCCGGCTAGGCCACGCGGACGATGAACAGCGTCGTGTCGTCGGCGAACGGGTCGTAGGCCATCCGGGTCAGCACCAGGTCCAGCAGCCGGTCCGGCTCGCCGTCGTGCTTCTCCACGATCCGCGCCAGCCGGTCGATCTGCTCGTCCAGGTCGCTGTCGCGCCGCTCCACCAGGCCGTCGGTGTAGAGCACCACCAGGTCGCCCGGCTGCAGCTGCGTGGTGATCGTCCGGTACGTCAGCCGCGGGAAGGCGCCCAGCAGCGGGTCGGGCGTGTCGTCCAGCAGCCGGGCCCGCCCGTCGCGCACCAGCAGCGGCGGCGGATGGCCGGCGATCGACCACTTCATGCGGCAGGTCTCGGGCTCGAAATGGGCGATCACGGCGGTGCCGGTGGCGGTCGGCTCCAGGTCGTTGGCCAGGTCGTTCAGCCAGCCCATCAGGCGCCCGGCGGGCTCGCCGGTGTAGGCCAGGGCCAGCAGCCCGTGCCGCATGCGCGCCATGTCGGCGGTGGCGGCCAGGCCGTGGCCGCTGCAGTCCCCGACGGCGAACAGCCCCCGCCCGTCCGACAGCACCCGCGTCACGTGCCAGTCGCCGCCGATGCGCGCGGTGTTCTCGGCGGGGATGCTGCGGACCGCCGCCCGCAGCCCGCTCGCCCCGGCCAGCATCAGGTCGGGCGGCAGGATCGCACGGCGCAGCGCCAGCGCCACCTGCCGCTCCCGGGCCGACTGGCCCTGCAGGCGCAGCAGGTCGCGGCGGGTCTCGGCGAGGGCGCCCTCCAGGGACCGGCGGTGGCTGATGTCCTGGGTCAGCATCCGCACGCCGACCAGCAGGCCCGAGGAGTCCAGCACCGGCTCGGCGTACAGCCACAGGTGCCGCCGCTCGCCGTCCGGGGTGCGGATGCGGTGCTCGTACTGGACGGGCTCGCGCCGGTCCAGCACGGTGTGCAGCGCGTCCTCGGCCAGCGGCAGGTCCTCGGGGACCACGACCTCCGACAGCTCCTTGAGCGTGACCGGCCCGTCCTGCTCCGTGCGGCCGTAGTTGGCCAGCATCTGCGGCGACCAGTCCTGCTCGCCCGTCGCCACGTCCCACTCGGCGAAGCCGATGCGCGCCAGCCGCTCGGCCTGCTCCAGCCGCCGCGCCGTGCGCTCCTCCTCGTCGTGGAAGCGCCAGACCATGCAGATGCCGGTGGGGACGCGCACGGACCGGACGGTGACCCGCATGGTGCGCGAGGTGCCGTTGAGGCTGGTGGTGTAGCAGAACGGGCCGCGGGCGAACGGGCGGCCCGTCTCCAGCACGTCGACGTGGGCGGCGAACAGGCCGCTCAGCACCACGCCCGGGTCGGTCCGCAGCAGCCGCCGCCCCCGCAGCTCGCGGCCGCCGCGGCCGAACGGGTCCCTGGCCTGCTCGTTGAGCGCGGCGTAGACGAAGTCGACCACGCGCCCCTCCGGGGAGCGGACCGGCACCAGCCAGGCCGCCGAGACGATCGCCGCGTCCAGGATCGCCCGCGCCACCGGGTCGTCCGGGGTGGCGGCCAGCAGGTCGGCGTCGGCCTGGGCGTCCTCGGTGATCGGCCGCCCCAGCAGTTCCTCGACGACCACCAGGGGGTCGACGTCCTCGTGCGCGCCGCTGCGCGCCCGCAGCGCGGTCTCCCGGACCACGGCGTAGGTGTCGCCGCCCGTCTCCCGGGCCGCCGGACGCTCGCCGACCAGCAGCGAGGCCGTCTCCTCCAGATCCATGCCGAGGTCGCGGGCCAGCCAGATCAGGTGCTGCAGCGCCTCGCCGGGCTGGCAGCCGAGCCGGTCGGCCAGCCGCACCCGGGCCTCGGCGATCACGGCGCGTTGCCGCGCCGCGGCCTGCATCCCCTGCAGCATCGGCATGCGCCGCCCCATCCCGGGGGTGCTCGCGTCCTCACCGGCCCCGTCGCGGGAGTCCTCCTCGGAGGCACCGGCCTCGCGGCCCTCATCCCGCTTCGGGGTCTCCGCGTGCTCCTGCGCGTGTTCGGGCGCGGCCGGGGCGGGCGCGGGCGGCTGCTCCTCCTGCTGCCGCCCGGCGGCCCCCGGGGGCCTGCTCTCCTTCGGGGGGCCGCCGTCCGGCCGGGGGGCACCGGCCCCGTCCGGCCCCGCGCCCGGCGGCGTCGCCGCGCCCGACGCCCTGCTTGACGCCTCGCCCGATGCCTTGCTTGATGACTTGCTTGATGATTCGTCCTGCACCTCGGCCGACACGTCGCCCGACGTCTCGCCCGGCGTCTCGTCCGGCGCCTTGGCCGCCGCCTGCGCCGGCGCCGTCTCTCCGGAAACCCCCGCTGCGGCGTTCCGCGTTCCCCCGCCGCCCGCCGCAAGCCGCGGCTCGCCGGGCGCGGAGGAGCCCGCACCGGGCGCACCGGCGGCGGTCCGGGCGTGCTCGGCCCCGGGCCCGCCCCCTCCGGCGACATCGTCCGGCCGCGGCCGCCCACCGGGCGGCTGCTTCCACCCCGCGTCCACGATTTCCACAACACCGGAATATAGGTCGAACCGCAATGAGTGTCGGAATCGCCGACAAACCAGTCGGAGGGCGTGGATCGCGGCTTTATAAAGCCCGGGTCAAGAATCCACCTCGGAGGCTTCACCTGCCCGTACGCCGGTCGGAGATCTTCTGATCCGCCGCCATGGCGCAGCAAACTTCGCATCAAAAGATGTTTCTGAAATCGGCTCCGCAACGAGCGGCACGTTCCGGTGCAGCAGCGTGAACAGCCTTTCCCAGCGGTCCAGGACGGCGTCGGGACGGTACCGCCCCACCGACGCGCGGGCCCGCGCCCCCATGGCCCGGCGCAGCGCGTCGTCCCGGATGAGCCGCTCCAGGGCCTCCGCGAGGGCGGCGGTGTCGCCCGGCGGCACGAGCAGCCCGTCCTGCCCGTCGGTGAGCAGGGCCCGGACGCCGGGGGCGCAGTCGAAGGCCACCGTCGGCAGGCCGTAGGCCATCGCCTCCAGCACCGACATCGGGAACCCCTCGGCCCGGGACGGCAGGACGAAAATCGAGGAGCCGGCGAGCGCCGTCTCGACGTCGGAGACGACCCCGCGGAACTCCACCGACGTGGCGATCTCGGGGATCGAGGCGGCCTGGCGGCGCAGCGCGTCCTCCTCGGGGCCGGCCCCGTACACGCGCAGCAGCCAGCCGGGGTACCGGGACGCGACCCGCGCCCACGCCTCCAGCAGGAGGTCCACGCCCTTCTCGGCCGACAGCCGCCCCACGCACGCCACGATGGGCGCGTCGAGCGTCGGCAGGCGGCGCGGCGCCACGTGCAGGGGGTTGGGCATGTGCCCGACGTTGGTCATGCCGTCGCGCGCCCAGGCGTCGGCGTCCTCGGCGGTGAGCGCCAGCAGCCGGTCGCAGTGGGCGAACAGCTCCCTGACGCGGGTGTAGCGGGACGACCGGCGGGTGGCCTCGTACGACTCGTGCGTCATGCCGATGACCTTGAGCCCGGTGGTGTCGGCGGCGCGGACCCACTCCATCGCCCACACCTGCGCCGCGATGACCACGCCGCCGGGGCGCGCCCCCGCGAACAGCTCCGACAGGCGCGCCGCCCCCTGGCGGAGGGTCCTGGTGCGCCACAGGTCGCGCCCGTAGGCGGCGACGTTGAGGCGCTGGCGGACGGAGTAGGGGCGCCACGCCATCGCGGGAGGCCGCCACTGGTCGTGCAGGGTGACGACGGTGTACGAGCCGTCCGCCTGGTAGTCGTGCCGCTCTGCGGCGTGGGTGACGCCGACGAGGGTGACGCGGTGCCCGCGTCCGGCCAGCAGGCGCGCGAAGTGGTGCGCCCACCGTTGCAGACCCCCCACGGCGTCGGTGTTGTTGCACACGATGAACACGTCCCTGGGCTCAGCCATCGCGGGCCCCCTCCCTGACGGTGGTGAAGAACCGCTCCACGACGGCGCGGGCGGCGGTGCCCCGGTCGTACTCGCCGAACCGCTGGACGAAGGCGCGGCGGCGCGGGGCGTAGCGGGCCGCGACGCGGTCCAGGTCGGCGAGGGCGGCGACCAGGTCGTCCTCGGTGGCGGTGACCGGGCCCGGGGCGTGCTCGGTCAGGTCGAAGTAGCCGCCGCCCAGCGCCTGCGGGTCGGGCACGTGCAGGATCATCGGCCGGTCCAGCAGCGCGTAGTCGAACATCAGGGACGAGTGGTCGGTGACCAGCGCGTCGGCGAGCAGGAGCAGCGGCGTGACGTCGGGCAGGCGGCCGGCGTCGACGGCGCGGATGCCGGCCGCCGCGCACCGCCGGGCGCGGCACAGGTAGTGCGGCCGCACCAGCAGGACCATCGCGCCGCCGAGTTCGCGGGCGAACCGCTGCGGGTCGATCGGCGGGTCGACGTACCGCACCGGCCGCCCGTCCGGGCCGAGGCGGAACGTGGGCGCGTACAGCACCACCCTGCGCCCGTCGTCCAGGCCGAGGGAGCGGCGCAGGGCCTGCGCCTCCGCGGCCGTGTCGGGATCGCCGTTGACGAGGGGGTCGTTGCGCGGATAGCCGGCCGGCAGCAGTTCGGCGCGCACACCGAGTCCTTTGACGAGCGTGTCGGCGTCGTGCCGCGAGCGGATCAGGAAGCAGTCGAAGCGTTCCACCATGCGGCTCAGCCGCGCGCGCTCGGCCGGCCCGGCGGACTTGATGCGGGGCTGGTCGAAGCCCATGAGCTTGTAGGCCGAGCCGTGCCAGGTCTGGATGTAGGTGGTCTCCGGCCGCTTGCGCAGCCCGCCGGGGAAGCCCTGGTTGTCGATCCAGAACTGGGCGCGGGCCAGTTCCCAGTGGTAGGCCCACGAGTTCCGGCGCACCAGCACGGCGTCCTCGGGGAAGCCGCGGGGCGAGGACTCGTACGCCCACACGGCACGTACCGGAACCCCGGCCCGGCACAGCTCGCGGTGGATGTACTTGGGGTTGTCGGCGTAGTGGCGCCCCATGTGGCTCTCGAAGACGACCGTGCCCGTGCGCACGGGCAGCCGGCTCAGCACGTGGTTGAACACGGCCCTCTTGGTGGCGCGGGACATGGCCGCACGCCGGGCGGCCCTGTAAAGGCGCCGCACGGCCGCCAGCATGCGGCGGGCGGCCCGAAGAACGGGGCGCCCCAGAGGCGCTCTCGCGGCCGCCCTAGCGGTGCGCCACGCGCGTCCGTCCCTGTGCAGGACGAAGGCCAGGTGCCCCCCGGTGGTGGTGTAGGGGCGCAGCCCCCGGGCCGCGAGCCGTGAGAGGCGGGGACGCACCGGCAGCAGCACGCGCTCCGCCGAACCGCCGAGTTCCCTGCCGGACAGGCGCGTGACGACCTCCTCGCCGTCCACGTCGAGGCGCAGCCGCACGTCCCACACCGCGTCGCCCGCGCCCACGGGGCGAACCCGCCGGGGATCGAAGTCCGCCTCCCACACGAGCCGATCCCCCGCATGGGCGACGGTCGCTGCGACGCGGAACATCCGCCGGGGCCTCTTCCTGGCGTACAGCTCCAGGACCGCCGTCACGGTCGCGTCCCCCGCCACCTTGCCCAGGGGGTTGAGAACGTGGCCGCGCAAGCGCGCGCGGCCGTCCCGCACCGTCAGCTCGGTGGCCACGTTGAGGGGGCGCAGCTCACCGAGCGAGCAGTGCTGCAGCCCAAGATGCGTCACGTCCAGGATCCGGCGTGCCCGGTCCGACGACGCGTACCGCCCGCTCCAGAAGACGCGTCCGTCGTCCCGGCGCAACGCGGCACCGAGCACGGACGAGCCGCCCCGGTACTCCGCCGCAGCCAACGCCCCGTCCTGGTCGCCCTCGCGCAACAGGTACGCGGCGATGGCCGCCATCGGGTGGGCCTCCTCGTACACCCGGGGGTGGAGGCCGGCCAGATAGTCGGCGGCCAGCGCGCGGAACCCCTCCCGGTAGGCGGCGTCGCGGCACGGCAGGTCGCGCATGTACAGCAGCAGGTCGTGGTTGACAAACTTGACGTCCTTGGCGAGCCGCAGCTCCTCGTCGCCGTGCCGCAGCAGCAGCGCGTCGATGCGCCGGTGGATCTCCAGCCGGTCGGCGAAGTTGGCCAGTTCCGAACGCCGGCTGGAGATGGACCGCGCATGCGGCTCGACCAGCCAGTTGTAGACGCGGTGCGGGATGAGCGCCGTCCGGGACGCCGCCAGGTACGCCTCCGCCGTGAACAACAGGTCCTCATAGTGCAGCCGCTCGGCGAAACGCAGCCCGTGCCCCTCCAGGAAGGCGCGCCGGTAGAGCTTGTTGGTGGCGAGGGTGTCGTACAGCAGGTCCGGGTTGTCGCGCAGCGCGCCGTAGACCGCCGTCCTCCGGTAGAGCCACGGGTACCAGGGCCGCTCCCGGCCGCGCACCCGGCCCGTGTGGACGCGCGTGCACAGCCCGGAGACCAGGTCGGCGCCGGTGTCCTCGGCCGCGGTCAGCAGGTTGAGGCAGGCGTGCGGGTCCAGGACGTCGTCGCTGTCGAGGAACATCACGTACCGGCCGCGCGCCCGCGCCACCCCCGCGTTGCGCGGACGGCCGCACCCGCCGGAGTTGACCGGCAGCCGCACCGCCCGCACCCGCCCCGGATGCTCGGCGGCCAGCCGTTCGGCCACCGGCCCGGTCTCGTCGGCGCTCCCGTCGTCCACGACCACGACCTCGACGGCGCCCAGCGACTGCCTCAGCGCCGAACCGACCGCCCGGGGCAGCCGGCCCGCGTCGTTGTAGGCGATCACGACCACGCTCACGTCAGGGCCGTGCGGGACGTGCCCGTGCGGCCCTGCCCTCATGGACGTGTCCTCCCCCCGTCCCTGCTCGCGTGCCGGATACCTTTCCGGCCACCGCAACGACGGAGTAGAAGACACCACAAAAAAAGTGAATGATTGCGGCATTCAGGACGACAAAGGGCGCCCGGCATACGCCGGACGCCCTCGTCCACCGGACGTCAGTCGGCGTCGTAGTCCGGGTACCCGTACCCGGCGACGAGCGACTTGGACCGCACCCGCTTCTCCACGGCGTCGTTGGTGTTGCCCTCGACGGTGGTGATGGTGCCGTCCCCGTTGTCCTTGACGACCAGGCCGACGTGGTCGATACCGCTGATGCCGCCGTCGGGCCCGTTCTGCCAGTCGAAGAACACCACGGCCCCGGGCTTGGCCTTGTGCCCCCAGCGCCCCTTCTTGGCGAACCACCTGGCGTGCTGGACGGTGTAGGCGTCCCACCCCATGTCCTTGACACCGAGCTGCGCGCCCACCCAGGACACGAACATGTTGCACCACTCGGCGCCGTTGTAGTCGTCCACGCTGAAACCGCCGTCGCGCTCGGCCGTCATCTTCGCGTTGGGCGTCGACACGAACCAGTCGTGGTACTTGGTCTGCCGGCCGGGCCCCTCCTTGACGCCGACCTGCTCCAGGGCCAGGCGGATCGCCTCGGACGGCTCGACCTTGCGGATCGGCACCGCGTATCCCTCGGGCTTGTCACCGATGGAGACGGCCTTGTGCGCCTTCTCCACCTGCACCTGGGCGACGGTCCCCTTGTCCTGGGGCTGCCCCTCGGCGGAAGGGCCGATCAGCGCGAAGCCGACGGCCCCGGCCAGCACCGTCCCCACGGCGACCCCCACACCCAGGCGAGCCTCGAGGGAATGAGAAGCGGTTCGATCGGGCATGCAGAGAACTCCTTGTCTCCCATGACGCCTACCGGGTTAGCTGACGGATTCGGGCATGGAAGAGCCCTACGGCGCGCATCGTCGGCACGCCGATTCACCCCTGGGCCTGATCGGCCCGACGTGGGTTCCCGGCTCCGGTCCTCGCATCAGGCGCCGGACACGGATTCGGCCACGGCCGCCGCTGCCCACAGCGGCCGCTCACTGGTCTGAACTCGAAAGGGGGGCGCGTCCTCGCGCGCCACGGCCGCGCCCCGGGTCCCTCCCCGGGCCACGACAGGCCACGACGCATGGCGCGCGTCGCGGGATTCGGTCCGACGTTATCAGATCCCCACGCCAGAGCAAAAAAGGTAAAGCCGCTCTGACCTGCGACAACATCAAAACCGATCCCCTGTGGTCACAGGGTGCACACCTGTCGCGTCAGTGCCGTGATCCTGGCCGCCGCGGTGGCGTAGGACGTCCCCGCCGGCTGCAGCGTGAGAACCGCCACGACGTACCGCTCCCCCGGCCCCACGAGCCCGGTCGTATGCAGGACCGGCCGCCCCAGCCCCAGGTCCCCCGGCACCACCCCGGACGTCCCCTGCCCGAAGCCCGACCAGCCCTGCTTGACCGCCCACGGCTTCGACACCGCCCGCGGAATCCCGAAGTACTGGTCGTAGCCGTCCGTCCCCCGCCGGGTGGCCCTGCGCAGCTCCCGCAGCACGACATCGCGGTGCCGGGGCCGCGCCTTCTCCAGCAGATACCGGTACGCCTTCACCACGTCCGCGGCGCTGAGCGCGGTGTACCCCCAGAACCCGGGCTTGTCCGCGGGCGGCGGCCTGGTGTCGGTGAGCCCCATCCGGCGCGCCATCCGCTCGACGATCGCCCCGCGCCCACCGCGCCTCCACAACGCCGTCGCCGCCGCGTCGTCACTGGACCGCAGCATCAACCCCAGCCGCGGATCGACGTCCCGGCTCCGCTCCAGATGATCGAGCGCGATGAGGATCTTCACCACCGACGCCGACCGGAACACCTGGTGCGGCCGGTACTGCCGCACCGTCCTGCCGCTCTCCCGGTCGAACACCACGTACCCGACCCGCGTCCCCCGAGGCACCTTCGGCGTCGGGACCGCCTTCCGCGTCTCGGGAGTCACACTGGGAGCCGGCTCCACCGCACTGCTGCTCACCGCCCCCGGGACCCGCTCCGTCTCCCGGCCACACCCACAGAGCGCCCCGGCCACAACCACCAGAGCCACCCCGCCCCGGCCCGCCCGAGCCCAGGCTCCCGCTATCTCGGTACGCATGACCCCGCAGACTGCGCTACAGTAATCACGCCTGCTGCGGCAGGCGCCGGGACGTAGCGCAGTTTGGCAGCGCACTTGACTGGGGGTCAAGGGGTCGTGGGTTCAAATCCCGCCGTCCCGACAGGTCAGAGGCCGGTTCCGATCATTCGGAACCGGCCTTTCGTCGTCCGTACGGCCAGGATGTACAGCTACGGCCCCGTACCCGGTGGTCCCCAAGTGGTCCCCATCAGCGCCCACCAGCCGCCTCAGCGCGCCCCTGGCGGCCTCCCTCAGCACCTGGGCATAGACCTCCCCCGTGATGCCGATCTGGCCACGCCGAAGAATCTGCATCGCCTCACGCGGATGGACGTCCAGCGCGGCCCAGCAGCGAACCGCACGTGCGCCGCACGCCATGAACCTTGATCAACCGCACCCCCGCACGCTCGGCCCCCCCTTTGAAGCTGCGGTTGACGTTCCGCAGCCCGATCAGACGCCCCATCCGCGTCGTGAAGATCAGCCCCCTTGCCCGTCCAGCGCTCCCCACGCGCCGTGCACTCGCTTTCCTGACGCTTCTGCCGGATGCGCAGTGCGGCGAAAGTTCACTACGACGGGTATCTGTCGAGGATCGCGCGTGACCTGAAGACACCGTCCCCCCAACTCGCGCGAGCCGTCGACTCTGCACTCGGTGCGGAGGGCCGGCTTGCAGCTCTCCGCACCGTTGGTGAGGAGCGCTCGCTGGAACCGGGTACCCGGGAGGAGGATGAGGACGAGATGGAACGGCGCACTCTCCTACAGGCGCTCGCGGCACTCGGTCTGCCCGCGTCTCCGATCTCCGAAGCCCTCCGGAACATCCGGATCAGCGTCCACCGCACCGTCGGCGGCGGAGAGGACGGTCACATCGACGAGTGGGACGAGATCGTCGTCGAGTACGGTCACCTGTACGTGCCGACACCTCCGCGTCGCCTGCTGCTCGACCTGGCGAGCGACCTGGTGACCGTCCAGCAGATCATCAAGCGCAAGCAGCAGGAGGACGCCCGGAGGAACCGAGCCCACAGCACGTCCGCGCCCTGGAGCCGCGTCGCCGCCGAACTCTGCGCGCTCATGGCCAAGACGCTCAGCAACCTCGGGCGACCGCGCGAGGCCCGCGAATGGTGGAGGACCGCGCAGAGCGCCGCTGAGGCGTCCGGTGACACAGATCTCGCCCTGTGGATCGCGGGGGGACGACTGGCGCATGGGCTCTATGAGCGCCGCCCCGCCGCCGTCCTCCTCGCCAGGGCGGACAAGGTGCTCGAACGTGTCTCGGATGCCCCGTCCCGCGGCCTCCTGCACGTCCGGGGGGTGCGCGCACAGCTGCTGGCGCCGGCGGGAGATGCCGACGAGGCGACGGCGGAGCTTCAGATGTGCGGCGAGATGTCCGGGACACTACCGCCGTCGATCACCAGCGAGGTGCACTCCATTGCCGGCTGGGCCGAGGACCGGCTCCGGTACATCCAGGCGTGGGTGCATGCCCATCTGGGCGAGCGGGAGCAGCTCGACGGTGCGGTCGAGCACGCGCACCGGGTCGTGGCCGCCGAGGCGCGGCGCTTCCGTGCGCAGTTCGGCCTTCTGCAGGCGTTCGGTCACGTTCGCGCCGGGGACGTCAGCGGGGGCGTCAGGCTCGCTCACGTCGTCTACAGCCGTCAGCCGGTCGAGCACCGAACCACCATGGTGACCAGCCTGGCCGAGCAAGTCCTCGAAGCCGTCCCGCTTCAGCGCAGTGGCGAGCAGATCGTCACCGACTACCGCGAACTGCTGGCCGGCTCCGGACGCAAGGCGATCACGTAGAGGTCGAACCACGGCTCGGTCTCCCCCACGCCGCCCGGCGCTCGTCCCACCTTCCGCCAGCCCCACCGCTCGTACATCTGTTGTACTTGGCGTTCGTGCGGTGCCGTGGCGAGCGTCGCCCGATCCTCCCGGCGCGGCCGGAGAAGTTCGTCCATGAGTCGTCGCCCGATCCCGCGCCCCCGGCAGGACGGTGTCACCGCAAGATCGATCACAGCGAAGGTCCGGGCGCCGGTCTCGGTCGTGAAGCCCGGCGGCGGTGGAGGCTCCAGGCCCGCCCACCAACCCGTCCCGGCCGATAGCGGCAAGCCGTAGACGAACCCCACGAGCACCCGATCGATCCGGGCGATCACCGCCTCGAATCCACTGGACTCGGTCTGCCGGGACGTGCGACGTTCGTGATCGGCGAGGTCATAGTCCGGGAACGCTTCGGCGTAGACAGCCTGAATCTCGGCAAAGCAACTACGAGTGCCCGCGCCGTCCAGACGTTCGAGCTCCAATGCACCCATGGCTCCATCATCCGCGCACGAACACCGTCCGGCATCCGACTTCGGCACTCCGGTTCGGTGCCGCCGCAGTCCATCCTCACAAGCAGGGCCGACCCTTCCTGTGCTCACGCGCCGACGAAACGGCGGATGGAGTCCATGGCGGTTCTTGCTGATCGGGGCAAGAGCAGCATGCTTGTGACGATCACGCCGAGAAGAAAGACGAAGCAGAACAATTGTGAGTTTTCGGATCCCAGGGCTTGAAGCAGGGCGAGAACGATACCTGTTAGGACGGTGGTAAGGGTAAAGAGAACGATGGCGCTATCAACGTGGCGGTCGTCGCTGTCGCGGGTAAGCTGCTTTTGCCGTTGATCTCGCCGCCGACATCTACACCAGTCTGCTGCCGCAGCTGGCCCGGCAGTCCGCCGAAAACGCCGCCGCCGTCCTGAACGCCGACAACCACGCCGCATCCACCAGGCGCTGTCTCAGGCGTCTTTTGCCACGCGTGTGCTGAAGGCAGCATGCTGCAGTCCGAGGTGGAAAGTCGATCAGCGGGGCAGCCTTGCGTGGGCCCCCTTTCATGCCCGTTTTCCTGCGTTCCGGACCACCCCCGCCTGCGCAGGTAGCCCCCACTGATCACCTGTTCAGCAAGATCACTTTGCGCACCTGGAGAGATACCTCCGCTTAGCCTGGGAGGCCGCTTCCTCGGGCTGCGCGTACTGTCTGGCCGTGTCCAGCACTCGGTGCCTTCTGCTGATGACCGCGCTGGTCGCACGCGTGGGCCGCTCCTGTCTCTAGGCCGTGTCCGGTGGATCATGGTCGCCCCGCAGCACTGCGGTGGTCCCCGGTAGTGCGCGCTTGGTGCGGCGGGTGGCACTGCCGCGTCGTCGCTTGAGCCGGTTGGTGACATTGCGGCGTCGGTGGGGCGGTCGTGTCGGAGACGGGCGAGCGGCTGCCGTACCGGCCCGCTACCGGCGGTGTCACGGAGCCGCACAGGCGGCGGACGACCCGGCTGCCAAGATCCGCCGGGCATGGCCAGGCGTGTCTGGTGGATCATGGTGGGCCCGCAGCAGTGCGGCGACCAGGGCGTTCCCGACCACCTTGCGGTGTCGGCAAGGCGGCCGCAGCGGCGACGGTCGGGGGCCGCCATCCCCGGCCGGTCGCGGCTTGACGGCGGCGAAACCGCAGACTCACAGCACACAGCGGACGACCCGGCCGACGCGCCCACCCGCACTCAAGAGCTGGACGCCAAAATCCACCGGAGGCGGCCTAGGGCGTGTCGTCAAAGTGTCATGGCCGCATCAGCAGGGCGGCCAACGTGACGGCGGCCTGGAAGGAACTGGCGGTCTTGCAGTAGCGGGTGGCGATGCCGCGCCACTGCTTGAGCCGGTCGAAACAGCGCTCGACGACGTTGCGCCGCCGATAGATGCGCAGGCCGAAGACGGGC
>NZ_BAABDO010000047.1:0-45331 GCF_039539665.1 Actinomadura keratinilytica | reverse complement strand
CGCCGATGGTACTGCACGGGCGACTGTGTGGGAGAGTAGGACGCCGCCGGACATTTTCTTAGATGAAAGGCCTCCGCCTTGATGGCGGGGGCCTTTCCTTTTTCAGGGTTCCTTATGCGGGGCTGGTTGGGGTGGTCTGTTCGGCGGCGCCTGGTCCTGGCTCAGGACGCGGCTCGGCTTGACCTACTGGTATTGGGGCAGAGTGCGCTGTCTGGTGGCGTCCGCAGAGCTGGACCGGTGGTTGCCGGGCGCGGTCGCGGCCGGGCCTGCGTTGCTGGCGTCTCCTTCGGCTTTCCGGGGTCGCGGTCTGGCGCGAAGGTGGTGTCAAGGTCCGTCCGCGATGTTTCAGGGGTTGTCGTGTGCTGGGAGGTGGCTTGCCCTCCGCGGCCCGTACGTGGCCGGGACGGGGTTTAGTGACCTGCTGGTGTCGGGCGGAAGGTGTGCTGTTTGGTGGCGTCCGCGAGGCCGGCCTTTTGGGCTCGGTGATGGGGGCGGCTGGGCTGTGTTATCGGTGTCGTTTGCGGGATCTCGGACTGGCGGGGTCCTTGTGAAGGGGCGGTGGCTTTCTCGTAGCGGGGCGCCTGCTGCCGTTTTCGCTGGAGGTGCGGACGCCGGAGCGTGAGGGAAGGGACGTCCGGCGGCGTCGTCTTGGAGGGCGTGTCGTCGCGGTAGGGGGCTCAGATCTCTTCGCCCGCGAGGACGGCGTCCGCGTCGACGATGCGGTATGCGTAGCCCTGTTCGGCGAGGAAGCGTTGCCGGTGCGCGGCGTACTCCTGGTCCAGGGTGTCGCGGGCGACGACCGCGTAGAAGCGGGCCGTCTGGCCGCCGGCCTTGGGGCGCAGCAGGCGGCCGAGGCGCTGGGCCTCCTCCTGGCGCGACCCGAAGGCGCCCGACACCTGGACGGCGACGGAGGCTTCGGGGAGGTCGATGGAGAAGTTGGCGACCTTGGAGACCACCAGGACGCCGATCTCCCCGGAGCGGAAGGCGTCGAAGAGGCGTTCGCGTTCCCGGACCCGCGTCTGGCCCTTGATGACGGGGGCGCCGAGGAGGGCGCCGATCTCGTCGAGCTGGTCGATGTACTGGCCGATGACCAGGGTCTGCTCGCCGCGGTGGCGCTCCACCAGAGCCTCGACGAGCCTGGTCTTGGTCTCGGTGGTGGCGCAGAACCGGTAGCGCTCGTCCGGGTCGGCCGTGGCGTAGGCGAGCCGCTCGGAGTCGGACAGCGTCACCCGCACCTCGACGCAGTCGGCGGGGGCGATCCAACCCTGGTTCTCCATCTCCTTCCAGGGCGCGTCGTACCGCTTGGGGCCGATCAGGGAGAACACGTCGCCCTCGCGGCCGTCCTCGCGCACGAGCGTGGCGGTCAGGCCGAGGCGGCGGCGCGCCTGGAGGTCGGCGGTCATCCGGAAGATCGGCGCGGGGAGCAGGTGGACCTCGTCGTAGACGATCAGGCCCCAGTCGCGGGCGTCGAACAGCTCCAGGTGGGTGTAGGCGCCCTTCCGGCGCGTCGTCATGATCTGGTAGGTGGCGATGGTGACCGGCCGGATCTCCTTCTTGGCGCCGGTGTACTCGCCGATCTCGTCCTCGGTCAGCGAGGTGCGGCGCAGCAGCTCCTGCTTCCACTGGTGCGCCGAGACGGTGTTGGTGACGAGGATCAGCGTGGTCGCCCGGGCGCGGGCCATGGCGGCCGCGCCGACGAGGGTCTTCCCGGCGCCGCAGGGCAGCACGACGACGCCCGACCCGCCGTGCCAGAACGCGTCGGCGGCCTCGCGCTGGTAGGAGCGCAGCGTCCAGCCGTCCTCGACCAGGTCGATGGGGTGGGCCTCGCCGTCGACGTAGCCGGCCAGGTCCTCGGCGGGCCAGCCGAGCTTCAGCAGCGCCTGCTTGAGCGATCCGCGTTCGGACGGGTGGACCACCACGGTGTCGTCGGCGACGCGCTCGCCGAGCATGCCGCGGACCTTCTTGGCGCGCAGCACCTCCTCCAGCACCGCCTGGTCGGAGGTGACGAGCACCAGGCCGTAGGTGGGGTGCTTCTCCAGGCGCAGCCGTCCGTACCGGGCCATCGTGTCGGCCACGTCCACCAGCAGCGCGTGCGGCACCGGGTAGCGGGAGTAGCGCAGGAGGGTGTCGACGACCTGTTCGGCGTCGTGGCCGGCGGCGCGGGCGTTCCAGAGGGCCAGGGGTGTGACCCGGTAGGTGTGGATGTGCTCGGGCGCCCGTTCCAGTTCGGCGAACGGGGCGATGTCGGTGCGGCAGGCGTCGGCGAGGTCGTGGTCGACCTCCAGCAGCAGGGTCTTGTCGGACTGCACGATCAGCGGACCGTCGGACACGGAAAGCAGCCCCCGTCAGGCGTCGGATGTGGGTGGCTCGTTCACAGCCGTCACTGGAGAAGCACGTTACTCCAGGCCCGTGGTGCGGGCAGGGGTCTCCGGGGCGGCCGGGCGTACCTGTGTGCAACGCGCCGGGCCGTCGGCGTCTTCCCGGGCGGGGCGCGCGTTCAGCGGCGTGGTTCAGGGATTGCCGCGCCGAGGCGGTCGTGTGACGACGCGGACGTCAGATGTTGCCGCCGCTGTCGTAGGTCGTCGACGAGGAGTCGCTGTCGAGGATGATCGCGATGACGAGCACCGCGACCGCGATGACCACCGACAGCGTGAAGATCACCCAGCTCCACACCGTCAGCGTGCGGGACGACTCGGGGTCGGTGGAGGAGCGGCTGATGGCCAGCGAGGACGTGATGATGCCGGGGACGGCCAGCACGTT
Source organism: Actinomadura keratinilytica (assembly GCF_039539665.1). Lineage (NCBI taxonomy): Bacteria > Bacillati > Actinomycetota > Actinomycetes > Streptosporangiales > Thermomonosporaceae > Actinomadura > Actinomadura keratinilytica. Next base: position 42,571 of record NZ_BAABDO010000047.1, on the reverse strand, counting down.
GCAGCAGGACACGACGAGCAGGATGTTGCAGACCAGCGCGGCGATGGCCCCGCCGTTGACGGGGGAGGCGTTGCCGGGCACGCCGGGCGGGCCGTAGCCGTAGGAGGGCTGCTGCGGGGCGCTGTACTGGCCGTACGGGTCCCAGCCGGGCTGTGCGGTACCCGGGTGGGGCGTGTTCTGCCAGCCGCCGTCCTGTTGCCCGTAGGGGTCGCTCCACCCGGACGGCTGCCCTCCGTACCCGCTCACTCGGGGCCCCTTCCGTAGCGATCGGACCGGCCGGTCGCCCTCACCGGCGAGCCGCGGTCCGTCCGGTTTTATTGATTGGTTGGACTGTGCAGGCTATCTGTTGGTTCATCCGTATTCGTAGCCGATGGCGAATATAGGCCGGGGTGCGGGCGGGTGTGCGTGCGGGGTGTGCGCACGGCATGCCCCGCGTGCACTCAGAACGGTTCCGGCGCGGGATCATCGCGAACGCCGCGTCCCGGTGCCCGACGGGCCGCGGCCGTGACGGTAACCGGCGAGGTTCGTGTAGACGGGCATCTGCCGCGGCACCGCGCCGGTGGCTCCTCGCCTCGGACGCCCGGCCATGCCTGCTCGTCGGTGACGATCAACAGAACATCGACCTGGAGCGGTCGACGAGCACCGGCGTCCGGCCGGGCAGCGCCGGGAGGTTCGCCGGCGACGCGTCCAGCGCCCGCTGCAGGGGGCCCGCCCAGCGCGGCGGCGCCGCCCGGCGGGCCGCCAGGAACCGCATCGGCAGCACCCGCGACCGCGCGACCTGCCTGCGATCGCCCAGCCGCTCGGCCACCTGTGCGGCGGCCTCGGAGGATATGCGCCCGATCGAGGTCGCGCAGGTTGCGCAGGAGCGCGAAGTGGCCAGCGACGGGATGATCAGCTCCCAAAACGCCTCCGACAGCGGCCCCTGGATCCACGACGCCGCGGTTGACCGGCTGCGCAGCGCCCGCCCGTACCGGCCGCGCCAGTACGCCGGCCCTTCCTTGAGCCCGTCGGCGCGGCGCAGCGCCACGGCGATCACCGGGCGGTCGCCGCGCGCCCTCGGCGGCCGCGACCACGGCCGCCGAACGCATCCCGGTGTCCCCGCGCAGCCATCCGATCATGCGGGCCGGCCAGTCCAGGCCGCCCAGCGCGCGGAACCGCTCGTCGGCGCCCTCATAGGGGCGGGCGGTGGGCGCGGACCGGGACCGCACGGCGCTCAGCGTGTCGGTACGGGCCTCCTAGCGGCCGCCTGAGAGCGGGGGCGCGCAGGACGCGCACGGGGCGGCGGAAGTAGGCCCCTCCCGAGTTCAAGAACGGCCGGACGGCGTCAGACGCACCTGCGGTGGCGTCCCCAAGGAATCGAACCCCGATCGACCCGAAGTAGGTCCGGCCTGCGCACCGGGAGGGGACAAGCGAAAGAGCGTGCCCGAGAACCCCGGCGGCGGTAGGTAAGCGCTCCATCCGGCTGAGCCACCGCCCGCGGAGTCGGCCGGGCAGGACTCGAACCCGCGACCTCTCCAATATCAGTAAGTAACCGCTGCCTGTGTATCGGGCGCGCACGTCGTCGTGGCGTCGAATCGTCGGCGCCGGCACCGCGGAAACGGCGGCCGCGGCGCCATACGGAGGACGGCTGCGGAATTCGACCGTCGCAGACGGAATTTGCATCGCGCGGTTCGCACCGGTCCTCCTTTCACCGCCGTCGTGACGACGACAACCGTGCCTTATCCGCCGCGCGGACGGCAACCGATTTCGCCGGTGTGCGTTTTCAGGAGTCGATTTCGGAGACGCCGGTGATGCGGTGCAGGGCGAACCGCTGGACGGCGGCGCGGGTGGCGTCGTAGCCGGTCAGATAGCCGCCCTCGACGCGCACCGGCTCCACGATGCGGCTGGACGCCCGGCCCTGCGGGTCCAGGTAGCCGATCCACACCCGGGCGCCGCGCTCGACCGCGTCGCGCAGCATCTCGACGGTCGCGGCGGCGGGGGAGCGGGGCGGCTCGCCGGACGGGGCGGACGCGGCGTGCTCGGCGCCCAGCCGGGCGGCCTCGTCACCGGCCCGCAGCGCGCGCACCGCCGCGGCGATCACGGCCTCGTCGGCGGTCGTGTCGGCGCGCCACCGCGCGGGCTCGGCGGTCGGCGGCGGTTCGGCGCGGTGGGCGTCCGGACGGGTGATGACCACGCCGCCCTCGGGGGTCTCGGCGACCGGCGCCAGCCCCAGCGACCGCAGCCCGTCCAGCAGCTCGCCGCGCGGCAGCCCCGACGCCAGCACGGTCGGCGCCAGGCGCTGCAGCCGCAGCGGGGCGGCGCGCCGGTCGGCGAGGATCTCGTCCAGGACGGCGGGCGAGTCGGTGCGCACGTACGAGGCCATCGCGCCCACCCGCAGCGCGCCGTGCCGCCGCGCCACGTCCTCGATCAGGTACGTCAGCGGTTGCGGCAGCGGGGTCGCCGAGTGCCGGGTGAGCAGGGCGGTCAGGTCGTCGGCGGTGCGGCCCGCGTCCAGCGCCCGGCGGATCGAGTCGGGCGTGAAGCGGTAGACGGTGGCGCCGCCGGTGGACTCCACGTCGGCGGCCAGCGCCAGCTCCCGGGCCAGCTCGGTGACCAGCGGGCCCGGCGCGACGGCCGTCAGGTCGCCCTGGATGAGGATCTCCTCGACCGGGCGCGGCAGGTGCTTGTCCAGGCCAGGCGCGGGGTCGGCGCCGTCGAGCAGGTCGCGGGCGTGCGGGGCGAGCCTGCCGAACCCGGTCAGGCCGAGCACGGCGGCCTCCCGCAGCGTCCAGTCGACCAGCCGGTCGCGCAGCGGGCCCGAGCGGCGCGGCCGCCGCCAGGCCAGGCGGGCCCGGATCGCGTCGGCGTCCGCGGCCAGGTCCGCTCCGGCCTCGGCCAGCTCGCGCAGCACCGCCGTCCGGACGGCCGGGGCGACCGGCCGCACGGCGGCGTCGCCCAGCGCGTTGATCGGCCGGTCGCGGTCGTCGCGTTCGCCGACGAGCCCGGCGACGCGGTCGGACCTCAGCCAGCCGTGCGCCAGGTCCGTCCAGCGTCCGGCGGTGTCCCGCAGCAGCCACACGTCGTAGGCGGGGGTGGGCATCCACTCGCCGCCCACCTCGCCGGTGCGGGTGAGCAGGCCCGCCGCGTACGCCGTCTCGATCAGCAGCGCGGCGTGCCACTCCTCGACGTCCAGCCGCGCCGCGGCGGCCCGCAGGTCGCGCACCGCCAGGCCGCCGCTGCGCAGCGTGGGCGGCGGGTCCAGGCCCCAGCGCTCCAGCAGGTCCTCGACCATGCGGACGGCGGTGAACGCGGCACCGGCGGCGGCGCGCGCCACCGCGTCCTCCGGGCGTTCGCCGGACCGGGCGGGCAGGCCGCCGGTCCGGCCGGTCAGCGGGGGCGGCTGGGCGGTGACGTCCCGGAACAGCCGTCCGCCGCGCAGGTGCAGGGCCACCTCGCGGGGCAGGGTGACGGTGCGGTCGTCCTCGGCGGCCAGCAGGCCGCGCGCCAGCAGGCGCTCGATCGGGGTGGTGGCGGTGCCGACCCGCACCGGGCGGCGGGCGTCGGCGACGCGGCCCACCGGCGGACCCCAGACGAGCTGGGCGAGGGCGGCGCGCGCGTCGGCCCCGGCGTCGGCGATCAGCGGTTCGGGGTCGGCGAGCAGCTCGGCCAGGCGGCGCAGCAGCCGGTCGGCGTCGGGGAACCCGCGCGGCTTGGCGTCCAGGTCGGTGATCAGCCCGACGAGCCGTTCGACGGGGTAGCCGGCGAACACCTCCCGCGCGGGCGGCCCCAGCCCGGCGGGGTGCGGCAGGGCCTGCCGGACGCCCGGTGCGGCGGCCGTCCGCTCCGAGCCCCACACCAGGCCGCGGCCGCGCAGCCGGTCGAGGGCCGCCGCGGCCTCCGCCTCGGTGCCGCCGACCGCGTCCGCCAGCGCCCGCGGCGCCGGATCGGGCAGGACGAGCACGGCCTCCAGCACGGCCAGGGTGAACCGGTCGAGCCGGTCGAGCGCACGGGAGATCGCGGCCGGGGCGATGGCGCGGGCCGCGAGGGCGTCCAGGTCGGCCGGCACCGGAGCGACCAGCTCGGGCCGCGCGGACAGCAGGGCGCGCAGCTCGGCGTCGTCGCGGGCGCGCAGCCAGTCGGCGTAACTCTCCATGCCGTTCCCAACCTAGTCGGCGTGAAGGCGCATGCGGAGAGCGCCGGGCGGGGCGCCGGCGGGCGGGACGGCAGGCGGGGTCAGGACGAGGCGGCGGGGGCCCGCTTCACCAGGCCCATGCCCAGCCGGGCCCAGCTCGCCACGAAGCGCTTCTCGTCGATGCGGGTCGGCGGCTCGTACATCGACTCGTTGGCCAGCCAGTAGTTGACGACCGCGCCGCCCAGCACGGAGGCGATCGCGGGCCAGTCCTCGTCGGCGTCGGCCAGCTCCGGCTGCTCCGACAGCCACTGCGCGATGCCGTCGTAGAGGGGGTTGACGATGCCCTCGCGCATCTCGGCCACCAGGTGCGGGAACTGGTCCAGGTCGCGGAACAGCACCCGGATGAGGTCCTGCTCCTCGCGCATCTTGGCCAGCCCGGCCTGGCAGGTCATCCGCAGCCGGACCTCCAGCGGGCGGTCCTCGTACTGCTTGGCGTGCTCGAGCACCTCGGTGACCTGCTTGCCGGTGCGCTCGATGTGCTCGCGGATGGCGGAGGCCAGCACCTCCTCCTTGGAGCGGAAGTGGCGGTACAGTCCGCCCGCGCCCGGCGACAGCCCGGCCGCCGCCTCGATCTCGGCGACCGAGGTGGCCGCGTATCCGCGGTCGGCGAACAGGCGCAGCGATTCGGCTACGATCCGCTCGCGCGTTGAAGTCGGCTTGGTCACGTGTTCCTCCGCAAGAACAGTACGGCATGTTCGCGCCGATCGCCGCCGTCCCCGGCCCGGCACACCCGGATCGTGACGCGACTCGCACCGCCGCCGGCGGCTAGAGTTCTTGCTACGCCCCTTATCCGGAAAGGGGCGTACGGGAGGGACCAAGCGAATGGCCGTACTGCCGCGGAGGAGGATCCGCGGATCACCGCGCACGCTCATCGGCGGAGCCCTGCGCATCAGCCGGGAGGCTCCGCATCCGCAGCCCCGCGAGGCTGCCCGCACCGAACCCAAGGAGCTCGCCGAGCTCACCGCCTCCCCCGCGCCCCACGAGCCTCCCGAGGCGCCGGGCGCGGGCGTCCAGGGTATGGCACGAACGGTGGCGCGCCGCACGTTTCTGCCCGACGATTTCGTGGTGCCCACGCTGGTCGCCGGTCCGCGCTTCCGCATCCGCCCGATCACCGTGCACGACGTGGTCAAGGACTACGCGGCGGTGCGGGGCAGCCTGGAGCGGCTGCGCGAGCGGTTCGGGCCGGACTGGGGCTGGCCCGCCGAGGAGTTCACCTTCGACCAGGCGCTGATCGACATCGCCTGGCTGCAGAAGGAGGGCCAGCTGCGCCGCTCGTTCAGCTATGCGGTCACCACGCCGGACGAGGAGCGCCAGCTCGGCCGCATCCACATCGCGCCGTCCGACACCCCCGACGCCGACGCCGTCGTGGTGTTCTGGGTGCGCGACGACCAGGACGACCCGTCCCTGGAGCGGGAACTGGAGGAGTTCGTCCGCGAGTGGGTCGTCACCACGTGGCCGTTCAAGACCGTTCGCTTCCCCGGCCGCGACTGACCCGGCCGCAGCGGGCCCGAACACGGGGCCCGGGCGGCGGGCACTGACGACGGGCACTGACCGGGGGCACCGACCGCGGGCCTGACCACCGGCACCGACCACACCCCGTGGACCGCGGCCGGGCCGCGACCGGCCCGGCCGGGATGCACCGCCGGGCGGGCCCGCACCGCGTCAGTCGAGCCGGCGGACCAGCCCGACGACGAACCGTCCGACCAGCAGGTACACCAGGGCCGCCAGGCCGTGGTCGACCGCCACCGCGATCTTGGGGTTCGCGGGCTGGAACACGTCCTTGAACTGCCAGGCCAGGTCGTGCGCCCACCCGGCCACCCGCCGCACCAGCTCGTTGCCGGTGTTGGCCTCGAACGCCACGAACACGATGTGCACGGCCAGCACCAGCACCACCGCCGTGGTGGCGAGGGAGACCGCCCCGGCCAGCACCGAGACGGCCCGCTTGCGGGCGGCCCGGACGGCGTCGCGCGACAGCCGTGCGCGCCGGCCGGGGGTCGCGCCCGCCGGGCCGCCGCCGTGACCGGTCATCGTGGAGCGGGTGTCGTCCGCCATGGCGCCCTCTTTCTCGGGTTGGGGCGGATTGCCGTCCGACGGGGGATCGTTTGGGGGGCGCGCGCTCTTTCGAGACGCGCGTTTTTCCTGCTCAGATGGTTCGTGCCGGGGTCGCCGGGTATATCCGCCGCACAACGCAGCCGGGCCGGGCGACCGGACGGCGGCCGTACACAGGACTCCCGCGCTCCCCTACTCGGATCCCGTCGCATCGCCACTACCAGGGGAGCGCGGGGCTGTGCGGGGCGCGATGCCCGGCCGCGCCGGGACGTCGGCCCGGCGCACGGCCGTCGCTTCAACCCCATGCCATTCCCTTTACCCTGTGTTGCGTGCTGGAGCCAGCTTCGCCGCGATTCGCCGTCGGGTTCGACCTCGACCTGACCCTCGCCGACACCCGGGCCGCGATCGGCGCGGTCTACGCCGAGCTCGCCGCCGAGACCGGTGTGCCGATCGACGTCGAGGCGGTCGTCGCGCGGATCGGCCCGCCGCTGGAGGTGGAGCTGGCGTACTGGTTCCCGCCGTCGGAGGTGCCCGCGATGGCCGACCGCTACCGCGCGCTCTACCCCGACGTGGCGATCCCCGCCACCAGGCTCATGCCCGGCGCGGTCGAGGCGGTCGACGCGGTGCGGGCGCGGGGCGGCCGGGTCGTCGTGGTGTCCGGCAAGAACCAGGCCGACACCGAGCGGACCGTGCGCTTCCTGGGGCTGGAGGTGGACGAGGTGGTCGGCGGCCTGTTCGGCGCGGACAAGGGCGCGGCGCTGCGCCGCCACGGGGCGGGCGCCTACGTCGGCGACCACACCGGCGACGTGGACGCCGCCCGCGCCGCCTCCGCGACGGCGGTGGGCGTGGCCACGGGCGCGTTCGACGCCGCGGCCCTCGCCGCGTACGGCGCCGACGTGGTGCTGCCGGACCTGCTGGCGTTCCCCGGCTGGCTCGACGGCTTCGGCGACGGAGCGGGCACCGGTGCGGGCGACGGGGCGGGCCGGGCCTCCGGGGCGCTCTCCGGCGACGGGGCGGGCGCCTGACTCGTCCCTCTCCCGGCCCTTTCCGGCATGGTTCGGCCGCCGGAAATCCGGATGCCCGGAAGGCGCCGCCGCAGGTAGCTTCAATCCGCGGCCTCGTAAGGGATCCGGGCCCCTCGCACGCGTGTTCACCGGCCCCCGGCGAGGCACTAATCTTGAGGCCAATTCAGGACGAGAGTTGAACGAGGTCTCCCGTGCCCACTGGCAAGGTCAAGTGGTACGACGCCGATAAGGGATTCGGCTTCCTCACCCGCGACGACGGCGGTGAGGTCTTCGTGCACTCCTCCGCGCTCACCGGCGGCATCGCGTCGCTGAAGTCCGGCCAGCGCGTCGAGTTCGGCGTGGTCGAGGGACGGCGGGGGCAGCAGGCGCTGTCGGTGCGCACCCTGGAGACCCTGCCGTCGGTGGAGAAGTCGCTCGCCAAGGCCCGCCGCAAGAAGCCCGATGAGATGGTGGTGATCACCGAGGACCTCATCAAGCTGCTGGACGGCATCTCCAACACCTACCGCCGCGGCAAGCACCCGTCCTCCGCCGAGGCCAAGAAGATCGCCACCGTCCTGCGCGCCGTGGCGGACGACCTGGCGCCCTGACGCCGGGCGGCCGCGGCCCGGCTCCGCAGACCCCAAAGCGCCTGACCGGGGTGCGGGGGCACCTCCCCCGCACCCCGGTCACGTCGCTTCGGGGCGGGCGCCGGGAACGCGTGCGCGGCCGTCCGAACGGGTGCGGCGCCGTCCCGGGCGGCGCAGCAGCAGCGCGGCCAGCGCCGCGGCCAGGGCGCCCGCCACGGCGGCCAGCGCCACGCGGCCATCGGCGACGATCGACATGCCGAGGCCGAGCAGCCCGCCGAGCACCCACACCAGCTGGTGCAGGGTCTCGGTGACCGCGAACGTGGACGAGCGGACGTCCTCGCCGATCTCCTGCTGCACCGTCGCGTCCATCGACAGCTTGCCGAGGGACTGGCCGAGGGCGCCCGCGAACGCCGCCGCCAGCGCCGCCCACAGGCCGAACAGCGCCGCGCACACCGCCGCCACCGCCGTGGCGAACGCCGGCGTGCCCAGCACCAGCAGCCGGGGCGCGCGTGCCTTCGCCCAGGCGCCCAGGGCGGTGCCGGCCAGGCCCCCGGCGCCCGCGCACGCCGCGAGCATGCCGAGCGCGATGTCGCCGGACACCGGGGCGAACCGCTCCTGCCGCAGCAGGAACGCCAGGTAGAGGATGAGGAACCCGGAGAACGCCCGCAGCGCGGCGTTGGCCATGACCGCCTCGGCGACGGCGGGGGGGCAGGCGCGGCGGCGTCCGCCACCGTCTCCGTGGTGCTTCGGCGCCTTCGGGGGCCGCGCCGGGCCGCTGCGGCGCGTCGGCGTCCGGTGCGGCACCGGCGGGGGAGGGCGCCGCGTCCACATGCCCGGGCAGGCGCATCGCGACCAGAACGCCCAGCAGGAACACCGCCGTGGCGACGCGCAGCAGCCAGCCGGCGCCGACCAGCACCGTCAGCCCCGCCGCGATCGGCGCGGCGACCGCCGCGCCCACCAGCCCGGCGAACGACACCCGCGCGTTGGCCGTCACCAGGGCGACGCGCTCGGGCAGCACCTGCGGGGTCGCCGCCGCCCGCAGCACCCCGAACGCCTTGGACAGCACCAGCACGCCGAACGCGGCGGGCAGATAGGTCAGCTCGTCGCCGCTGGTCACCGCCCCGGCCATGCCCCAGCACAGCAGGCCGCGCCCGGCCAGCGTGGCGGCGAGGGCGTAGCGGCGGGCGTGCCGCACCCGGTCCAGCGCCGGGCCCACCAGCGGCGCCACCAGCGCGAACGGCGCCATGGTGACCAGCAGGCACAGCGCCACCCGGCCGCGGGCCTGGTGCACGTCCAGGCCGAAGAACACCGTCCCGGCCAGCGCGACCGCCACCATGGCGTCCCCGGCGGCGTTGACCGCGCCCGCCTCGGTCAGCGCGCCGAGGCCGCTGCGGCCGGCGCCCTGGGCGTGCGTGAGGCGCCGCGTCAGACGGCCCGCGCCGCGGACGCCCCCGCGCGCCGCGCGACCGGCCGCGCCCGCGCGTGCCCGGATGCCCATGCGTCCTGCTCTTTCCCGTGCGGCGTGCTCGCGGAGCCGACCCGATCGACAGTACGTTTCCCTGGTGAGCGCCGTGCTCACCCGCGCGCGTCCGGAACTGCCCGGGCGCCGCCGGTGGTCTCGGTCACGCCAATTCATGCGCGAGAATTGGGGACGTGAGCCCACTCCGTCAGTCGAGTCCCGCGCGTTCCACCGGCGCGCGCTCCACCCGGACGGCACGTTCCAGCGGAACGGCGCGTTCCGGCAGGACGGCGCGCCGTCGCACGCCCGTCGTCGACCCGGCCTGCGCCGAGGCCGTCGACCTCGCCCGGGAGGCCGCGCAGGAAGTGGCCGCGGCGGGGAGCTCGCAGCCGTCCCCGTCGGAGTCCGTCGGCGACCACCTCGGCCTGCGCGCCGAAGGCGACCGGGTGGTCACGCACTATTTCGCGTGCCTGAACCCCGCCTACCGGGGCTGGCACTGGGCCGTCACGGTGACCCGGGCGGCCCGCGCCAAGGTCGTCACGGTCAGCGAGTGCGCGCTGCTGCCCGGGGAGGACGCCCTGCTGGCCCCCGAGTGGGTGCCGTGGCTGGAGCGGCTGCGCCCCGGCGACCTTGGCCCCGGCGACCTGCTGCCCACCGCCGCCGACGACGTCCGGCTGGCGCCCGGCTACACCGACGTGGGCGACTCGGGCGACCAGCAGATGCAGTGGGAGCTGGGGCTGGGCCGCCCCCGCGTGCTGTCGCGCGAGGGCCGCGCCGAGGCCGCCGCCCGCTGGTACGACGGCATCGCCGGGCCCCGCGCGCCCATCGCCGCCTCGGCGCCCGCGCAGTGCTCCACCTGCGGGTTCTACGTGCCGCTGGCCGGCGAGCTGCGGCAGATGTTCGGCGTGTGCGCCAACGAGTACGCCCCCGACGACGGGCGCGTGGTGTCGGCCGACCACGGCTGCGGCGCGCATTCGGAGGCCGTGGTCGTCCCCCCGGCGTCCGAGCACGGCCCGCCGGTGCTGGACGAGGTCGGCTACGACATCGTCAAGATCACCCCCGCCCGCGACTCCGGTGACGCCTCCGCCGATACCCCCTCGGAGGAGGAAGAGGCCCTCGGCCACAGCTGATCGCGCACTGCGGTGACACCGACCGTGAACGACGACCCGTTCGGCACCGGGGAGATCCGCGACCGCGTGCTGCGCGCGTGGGAGCGGTCCCCGGCGCGGTTCCGCGAGGACGCCAACGCCGAGGAGGACTACGCGCTCGGCGGCTACCGCGACCGCGTGGTGGTGGAGCTGGCGCAGAACGCCGCCGACGCCGCCGTGCGGGCCGGGGTGCCGGGCCGCCTGCGGCTGACGCTGCGCGGCGCCGTGCTGACCGCCGCCAACACCGGGGCCCCGCTCGACGCGGCCGGGGTGGAGGCGCTGTCGACGCTGCGCGCGTCCGCCAAACGCGACGACGCGGGCGCCGTCGGCCGGTTCGGCGTGGGGTTCTCGGCCGTCGTGGCGGTGAGCGACCGGCCCGCGATCGCCTCGGCCCGCACAGGGGGCGTGGAGTGGTCGGCCGAACGCGCCCGCGCGCTCGCGGCGCGCATACCGGCCCTGCGGGAGGAGCTGGACCGCCGGGGCGGGCACGTGCCGCTGCTGCGGCTGCCGTTCCCCCTGGACGAGACGCTGGACGAGACGCTGGACGTGCCGGACGGCTTCGACACCGCCGTCCGGCTCCCGCTGCGCGACGACGAGGCCGCGGGCCGGGTGCGCGAGCAGCTCCGCCAGGCCGGGCCCGCGCTGCTGCTGGCCCTGCCCGCGCTGACGTGCGTCGAGATCGACATCGACGGCGACACCCGCACCCTCACCGCCGAACGCGACGAGGCGGCGGGCGCGGTCGTGATCGACGGCACGCGGTGGCACACCGTCGAGGACCACGGCGTGCTGCCGCCCGGACTGCTGGCCGACCGGCCCGCCGAGGAGCGCGCCCGCCCGGTGTGGCAGGTGCGCTGGGCCGTGCCCGACACCGGCGACCTGGCCGGGACGCCCGCCGTCGTGCACGCCCCCACGCCCGGCGACGAGCGGCTCGACCTGCCCGCCCTGCTGATCGCCTCGTTCCCGCTCGCCCCCGACCGCCGCCACGTCGCGCCCGGCCCGCTCACGGACTTCCTGGTGGAACGGGCCGCCGACGCCTACGCCCGGCTCCTGCGCGCCCTGCCCGCCACCACGCGCCTGCTCGACCTGGTGCCCGGCCCCGTGGCGGCCGGGGAGCTGGACGCCCGCATCCGCCGCGCCGTCCTGGCACGCCTGCCCGAGGTGCCGCTGCTGCCCGTCGCGGGCGGTGCGCGGGTGCGGGGCCGGGACGCGGTGGCCGTGGACGGCCCGGCCGCGTTCGTCGAGCTGCTCGGCGGCGGGGACGACCCCGTGGTGCCCGGGCTGCTGCCGCCCGCCTGGCCGGTGCGGCACGCGGCGCTGGGCGCACTGGGCGTGCGGCGGCTGGACCTGGCCGACGTGATCGACGAGCTGGCCGCCCTGGACCGCGAACCGGCCTGGTGGCGCGGCCTGTACGAGACGCTGACCGGGGCGCCCGCCGACGCCCTGGGCGCCCTGCCCGTCCCGCTGGCGGGCGGCGACCGGCTGGTGCGCGGCCCGCGCGGGCTGCTCGTCGCCGCCGACGGCGTCGACCCGGCGCACCTGGGCGCGCTGGGGCTGCGGTTCGTCCACCCCGACGCCGTCCATCCGCTGCTGCCGCGGCTGGGCGCGGTGGAGGCGGGGCCGCGGGCGGTGCTGGCCGACCCCGCCGTGCGCGCCGCCGTGGAGGGGTCCCTGGACGCCGACGAACCCGACGAGATCGCCGAGGCGGTGCTCGGCCTGGTGCGCGCGGCCGGGGTCGAGCCCGGCGAGGAGCCGTGGCTGGCGGAGCTGGCGCTGCCGGGCGCCGACGGCGACCTGTACCCGGCCGGTGAGCTGCTGCTGCCCGACAGCCCGCTGCGCGACCTGGTCGCCGCGGACGCCCCGTTCGGCGTGGCCGACGCCGGCCTGGTGGAGCGGTGGGGCGCCGACGTGCTGGCCGCCGCCGGGGTGCTGGAGGTGTTCGCCGTCGCCCGCGCCGAGGACGTCGAACCCGCCGCGCTCGCCGCCGGCGACGTGACGCTGCACCTGGACGACGAGGACCGCTGGGCCGACGACGTGCTGGCCCGGGTCGGCGACCGGGAGCTGCCGCCGCTGCTGCCGGAGCTGCACGCGGTGCGCGACCTGGAGCTGGTCGACGACTGGGACGCGGCGCTGCGCCTTCTGGCCGGGCGGCCGCGGCTGCGGGCGGCGGTGGTGGAGCCCGCGCACGTCACCCGGCACGACGGCCGCCGGGTGGCGGTGCCGTCGTACACCGCGTGGTGGCTGCGGCGCCATCCGGTGCTGGACGGCCGCCGCCCGACCGAGTTCCGCCTGCCCGGCGAGGACGAGCTGCTGGCCGGGCTGTACGACCCCGCGCCCGCCGGCCTGGACCGCGCGTTCCTGCTCGCCCTCGGCGTCCGCACGTCGCTGGCGGACCTGCTGGCCGAGCCGGACGGCGCGCAGGAGCTGCTGGACCGGATGGGCGACCCGGAGCGCACGGTGCCCCGGCGGCATCTGGGCCGGCTCTGGACGGCCCTCGCCGACTGCGCGTCCGCGGTGGAGCCGCCCGAACGCGTGCGGGCGGTCGTGGACGGCGAGGTGGAGGTGGTGGACGCCGTCGACGCCCTCGTCCTGGACCGCCCGGACCTGCTGCCCCTGCTGCGCGGCCAGCCGCTGGTCATCGCCTCCCACGGCGACGCCGCCGAGCACCTGGCCGAACTGCTGGACCTGCCGCCGGCCAGCGAGGAGATCGAGGGCGTCGTGCGGACGGAGGGGGAGAAGCGGCCCGTGCCCGAGGCCGTCCGCGCGGTGCTGCCGGACGCGCCCGGCACCTATCTCGCGCATGACCGCCTGGTCGTGGACGGGGTGTTCGTGCCGTGGTGGTGCGGGGACGGACAGGCGCACGCCACCGGCCCGTGGGGGCTGGCCCGGGCCCTGGCCTGGCTCGCCGGCCGCTGGGAGGCCCGGCTGTCGGTCGAGGCCGTGCTGCGCGATCCCGACGCGCTGCCGACGCTGCTCGCCGAGAACGACCTGGAGCCCTGAGACCCGCGCGTCCGCCGGACCCGGCGGCGTCAGTCTTCGCCGGAGGCGCGCTCGCGTTGGCGCCGAGCCATCTGGCGGGCGCGGGCCCGGTGCAGCCGCGGGATGTACCAGACGCCGAACAGCCCGGTGGCGATCCCGGCGACGCACACCCACAGCCACCACCGGTGCTCGTCCGGCAGCCCGACGATCAGCAGCACGACCAGCGCGACCGCCCACGCCGCCGTTCCGGCGACCGCGACGCCCACGTCGTTGGTCTCCAGCGGCGGCGGGTCCGGGCGGCGCGGTCGGGTCATGCCGATCAGCCTATCGGCGGCTCGTGCGGCTGCGGCGGGGGCGCGGCGCGCAGGCCGCCGACGACCATCCGGACGAGCAGGTCGTAGCTGGTCTCCAGGTCCTCGGGCAGCCCGAACGCGCCCATCGTCTCCAGGACGGCGAAGCCGTGCACGGCCGACCGCAGGCACCGGGCCGCGTGGATCAGGTCGGGGCCGTCCAGGCCGTAGCCGCGCAGCACGGCCAGCACCACCTCCAGCAGCCGTTCGCCGGCGAGCGCCATGTGCGGGTCGGTGAGCGGCTGCTGGCTCATGGCGGCGTAGCGGGACGGGTGGTCGGCGACGTAGGACCGGTACGCCTGCATCACCGCCCGCACGGCGTCGTCCCTGGAACGGCCCATCGCCGCCCGCTGCAGCCGCTCCGTCAGCTCCTCCATCACCCGCCGCGTCACCAGGTCGCGCAGCTCGGCCAGGTTCCGCACGTGCTTGTAGAGGGACGGCGTCGCCACCCCGGCCGCCTTGGCGACCGCGGCCAGGGTGAGCGCGCCGGGGCCGTGCGCGTCGACGATGCCGATCGCGGCGTCCACGACCGCCTCGGTGGACAGGCCCGCGCGCGGCATCAGGCGCTCATCCCGTCGCCGACGGGCGCCACCTGCCGCAGGAACCGCAGCAGGGCGTCGGTGGTCTCGGCGGGGAACTCCTGGTGGGGGTAGTGGCCCGCCCCCTCGACCATCACGACCTCGGCGGGGCCGCCCAGCTCGGCGGCGACGGTCTCGGCCTCGGCGCGGGGGTCGGGGAAGTCGGGGTCCTTGGTGCCCATGACGATCAGCGCCGGGACGGTCACCTTCGGCAGCACCCCGGCCAGCTCGGGCTTGGTGTCCAGGCCCATCGCGCGGGCGGCGGCCATCCTGCCGCGCTCGCGCATGTTGGCCTTGACCGCCGCCAGGTGCGCGGGGAAGTCGTCGGGACGCGGCCCCTTGAACAGGCTCTTGTAGTACACGCCCCACAGCGCCGGGGTGCTCAGGACCAGCCTGACCAGGGACTTCATCACCGGGTTGAGTGATACGGGCCGCGCGAACGGCCCCACCAGCGCCAGCCCGCGGACCAGGGCCGGCTCGCGCGCCGCCAGCAGCGGCGCGGTGCCGCCGGAGAACGAGTGGCCGACCACGACCGCCGGGCCGCCGCCCAGGTGCCGCAGCAGCGCGGCCAGGTCGTCCGCGCCGTCCCCGACCGCGTACGAGGCGAACCCGGCGGCCGACTCGCCGTGGCCGCGCAGGTCCGTGGTGACGACCCGGTACCCGGCCGCGGCCAGGGCCGGCGCGACGTGGCGGTAGGTGCCGCGCAGGTCGCCCATGCCCGGCGCCAGCACCACCAGGGGGCCCGCGGGGTCGCCGGTGACCTCGTAGCCGATCCGGCCGCCGGGGACGTCGATGAACTCGCTCATGACCACTCCTTAATCTCTATAGCCGTAAAGCTAATGCCATTAGCCTCCGAGTGTCAACCCCCGGCATGGCAGCATGGAAGACGGGACATCAGCGAGCCGATCGGAGGATGAAGTCGCGCCGCCCCGCGTCCTCGCGCGCCCGCGCCCCCCGCGCGTAGCGAAATCGCGCACGCCCCGGCGCCGGCCGCGGTGGCGGGGCGCCCTGCTGGCGGTATGGCGGAATCCGAACCGCCGTCGTATCGTTAGCAAAAGCAATGACTTCTGCGAACGAACATGACCACGTCACCGACCACAAGCCGCACGGTGTCGGTCCAAAGCCTGGCCGAAGACCTGCGCATCTCGATCGCCCGTCTGTCGCGCCGCCTGCGCACGCTGAGGCCCGACGCGGCCGGGGCGGCGGCTCCGCTGTCGCTCACCCAGTTCGCCGCGCTGGCCGCCCTCGAGCGGCACCGCGCGATGACCCCGCGGGAGCTGGCCGACCACGAGAAGGTGCAGCCGCCCTCGATGACCCGCGTGATCGCCTATCTGGAGAGCCGGGGGCTGGTGGAGCGCAGCCCGCATCCGACCGACGGCCGCCAGGTCGTGCTGAGCGTGACCGAGGAGGGCCGCGCCCTGCTGGCCGGGGAGCGGCGCCGCAAGGAGGCCTGGCTGTCCCGGCGGCTGGACGCGCTGACGCCCGAGGAGCGGGAGATCCTGCGGCAGGCCGCCCCGATCCTGGACAAGCTCAGCCAGTCCTAGCCGCCGAGCCGCCCGAGCCCGGCGCCCCCGCCCCGGCCGCCGCGGACTCGGCCGATACGGAGGCGGTCGATCCGGGGCCGGCCGGCGCGGGCGCCGCCGATGTGGAGCGTTCCGACGCCGAGGCCGAACGGGCCACCGGCGGCATGTTCCGTTCGCTGCGCGTCCGCAACTACCGGCTGTTCGCCTCCGGCCAGGTCGTCTCCAACGTCGGCACCTGGATGCAGCGCATCGCCCAGGACTGGCTCGTGCTGGACCTGGCGCACGGCAGCGGCACCGCGCTCGGCATCACCACCGGCCTGCAGTTCCTGCCGATGCTGCTGTTCGGCCTGTGGGGCGGCGTGATCGCCGACCGCTACCCCAAGCGCCGCGTCCTGATGATCACCCAGGCCGCCATGGGGGCGCTCGCCCTCGTGCTGGGCGTGCTCGCCGTCACCGGCACCGCCCGGGTGTGGCAGGTGTACCTGCTGGCGTTCCTGCTCGGCGTGGCCACCGTCGTCGACAACCCCACCCGGCAGTCGTTCGTCATCGAGATGGTCGGCAAGCGGGACCTGCCCAACGCCATCGCGCTGAACAGCGCCTCGTTCAACGGGGCCCGGCTGGTCGGCCCCGCCGTGGCCGGCGTGCTGATCGCGATGCTGGGCACCGGCCCGGTCTTCCTGCTCAACGCCGCCTCGTTCGGCGCCGTGCTGTTCGGCCTGTACGTCATGCGGCAGGACGAGCTGCACACCGCCGAGCCCGTCGCCCGCGGCAAGGGCCAGCTCCGCGAGGGCCTGCGCTACGTGTGGGGCCGCCGCGACCTGACGCTCGTGCTGGTCCTGGTGCTGTTCATCGCCACGTTCGGAATGAACTTCCAGGTCACCGTGGCGCTGGTGTCCCGCGAGGTCTTCCACACCGGGGCCTCCTCGTTCGGCCTGGCGTCCAGCATGCTGGCGCTGGGCGCGCTGACCGGGGCGCTGCTGGCCGCGCGCCGCGCCACCCGCCCCCGGATGCGGCTGCTGATCGGCGCGGCGCTGCTGTTCGGCGTGCTGGAGGTCGCCACCGGGCTGATGCCCGCGTACTGGTCGTTCCTGGTGCTGCTGGTGCCGACCGGCATCGCGCTGATGACCTTCACCACCGCCGCCAACGCCACCATGCAGCTCGGCGTCGCGCCCGAGATGCGCGGCCGGGTCATGGCGCTGTACATGCTGGTGTTCCTGGGTACCAATCCGATCGGCGCCCCGGTGGTCGGCTGGATGGCCGAGCAGTTCGGGCCGCGGATGAGCATCGTCGTCGGCGGGCTGATCGCCGTGGCCTCGGTGCTGGTCGTCGCCGCGCTGGCCGTCCCGCGCGCCGGCCGCCGTCCGGCGGCGGTGCTGGGGGCGCTGCGGGCGCGCCGCGCGGACGCCGCCGGGGACCTGACGCCGCGGACCTGACGCCGCGGACCTGACAGCGGGCCCATAGCGCCGGGGACCTGACGCCGCCGGGGACGCGACGGAGGCGTGACAAGCGGCGTGCCTGCTGAAAGGCTGGACGGGTGGCCTTCCGGACGTGCACATGAGGCTGTTCGTGGCGGTCGTTCCGCCTCCGCCGATCCTGGACGAGCTCGCCGAGTTCCTCGGCCCGTTCCAGGACGACCTGCCCGACCTGCGCTGGCTGCGCCGCGACCAGCAGCACATCACGCTCACCTTCCTCGGCGAGGTGGACGAGCGCGCCTACGAGCGCCTGCTGCCCCGCCTCGAACGCGCCGTCGCCCGCCACCCGCGGCTCACGCTGTCGCTGGCGGGCGCGGGCGCGTTCCCCAACCCGGCGCACGCCCGCGTGCTGTGGACCGGCGTGTACGGCGACCGCCGCGACCTGGCCCGCCTCGCCGCGTCCACGACCGCCGCGGGCCGCCGCGAAGGCACCCTGCCCGACAAGCACCCCGGGTTCCGGCCGCACCTCACCCTGGCGCGCTGCCGCCGTCCCGTCGACGTGCGGTCCCTGCTGGAACCGCTGGCGGCGTTCGCGGGCGGCACCTGGACGGCCGAGAACGTGCACCTGATGCGCAGCCACCTGCCCGGCAGGGGCCGCACGACGGTCGTGTACGAGTCGCTGCACACCTGGCCCCTGCGCTGACCCACAGGCCGGGGCCCGCGGCCCCCAGAGCGCCTGCCGGGCCCCTACAGCTCCGGGGGAGGCGGCGCGGGACGGTCGGCGTCCGGCGGCCCCCACGGCAGCCCGTAGCGCTCGCAGGCGCGCCGCAGCCGCCCCAGGTCGGGAGGGAACGTCACCTGGCGCAGCACCCGGCCGGTCGGCCCCCACACCACCAGCCGCGGCATCCGCTCGGTGGACTCGTCCACGCCCACGCCGCCGATCAGCTCGCGGCGCACCTCCCACTCGACGCGGCCGCGCAGCGTCACCACCGCCACCCCGGCCGCCGACACCCGCAGCTGGGCCCGGTTGCGGTCGTACAGCCAGTAGCCGAGCAGGCCCGCCGGCACCCCCGCGGGCACCGCCCAGGCCGCCATGCCCGGGAAACCGCCCAGATCGGGGCCCAGCCACACCGAGCCCAGCAGCGCCACGAACTCGCACAGCAGCACGCTCATCGCGTACGAGGCGACCCGGGAGCGGCGCGTGGCGTCCAAAAGCTCCCCGGGCGCGGTGGACGGCGCAGGCGGCGCCTCCCGGGCGACGTCCGCCGACCCCGCACCGCCGCCGCCCGGCGTCTCCACCGGCGCCTCACCGCCGGACCCGCCCGCGTGCGACGGCACCGCCGCCTCCTCCGACGGCACCGACGACAGCGTGGACACCGCCGAATGGAACGCCGCGCTCAGATAGGCGTCGTACTCGGCGTCGGTCACCGGCAGCCCCGCCCGCCGCGCCGACTCGCGCAGGTCGGTGCGGGAGATCCGCAGCGCCGACAGCGGCGCGGCGAAGAACTCGTCGCCGTCGGAGTCGTACAGCCGCACCCAGGCGTGCCCGGCGATCGTCAGCAGCTCGATGCCGCCGATGCGGTCCTCGGGCATCCGCAGCACCACGTCGCCGGCGGCGTCCACCCAGCCGAGCCCGCCGTCGGCCACCACCAGCCGCCCGCCCGGCACCTGCGCGAAGACCTCCGGCAGGCCCTCCAGCCCGTAGGCGGGGGAGCGCGGCGTGCGCGGCCCCGGCGTGACCACCCGGTAGCCGTGCTCGTCCAGGCCGTGCGCCAGCTGGAAGGCGTCCAGGCCGCGCGCGGGCAGCCGGGCCAGCAGCCGCATCCGGTGGTCGAACGCCAGCACCGCCAGCGGGACGCGCCGCGGCCGGTCGGTCAGCGGGTCCAGGGCCAGCCCGGGGCCGACGACCAGCGCCGCCACGTCCGAGGCGGCCAGCCGCAGGCCCTCCCTCGAACCGGGACGGGTCCGCACCAGCAGCCCGTCGCGCCGGATCGTCCACTCCACCCGGGCGGTGCGCAGCAGCCGCCGCCACGCCCCGGCGACCCCCGCGACGGCGGCCACCGCCCAGCAGCCCGCCGCCAGCCGCTGTCCGAAGTCGGCCGTCCCCTCCACCGCGATATGCGCGATCATCGTGACGCCCAGCAGGGCCAGCAGCGCGCCCAGCACCGCGGTGCGGCCCCGTCCCGGCACCGGCTCCGGCGACGCCAGCCGCATCCGCCCGCCCGCCCCGCCGGACGCCGGCGGATCCTCGCCGGGCGGCTCGTGCGCGGCGGCCAGCAGCGCCGCCTCCTGGTCGAGCAGCCGCTGCTCGGCGGCGTGATGGCGGGGCAGGCCCAGATCGCCGCCCGCACCGGCCCCGCCGTCGTCCGACAGGCCCGAGACGGCGCCGTCCAGCAGGAACACCGGGATGCCCAGCCGGCGCGCGGTCACGAACACCGCCAGCGGCTCCATGCCCATGGCGTCCAGGCCGCCCACCGTCGTGCGGCCGAACCGGTGCAGGACGGTCAGCCCGCCGTCGTCCACGGTGATGGCCAGGCCCTCGATCCGGGACCGCTCGTACCGGGTCAGGGGCGTGCCGTCGGGGGCCACTCGCTCCAGCCCCGCCGCCGACAGCCGCCAGTACGGCCGGGGACGGCGGCGGCGCAGGGCCGCGACCGCCCCGGCGATCCACGGTGCCGCCGCGCCCGCCCCGAGCAGCGCCGCCCACAGCCACACCGGGCGGATCGGCAGCAGCGCCAGCGCCAGCACCGGAAAGGCCAGCCGTCCCGCGGCGACCGGACGCCACCGGGTCGCGGAGGCGTGCAGGCCGACCAGCTCGTGCTCCACAGTCCGCATCCTCACACGGGCCCCGGCGGGGCCGTCACTCCTTTTCCGAACCCACGTCTACGATCATGAACGCTTCCGCACGATGGCGTAACCGAGGGCCCCGGCGACCGCCAGGGCGGCGACCAGGCCCACGCTCGCGCCGGTCGAGTCGCGGCGCCCGTCCTCGGCGCCGGACCCGCCGCCGCCCGTCCGCGCCGGGGAGGGCGAGGCGGGCAGCATGTTCTCGGGCAGCGGCACCCGGTACACCGGCTGGTCGCCGCCCTCCGACCCGGCCAGCAGCGACCGCCCGTCCGCGGTGAACGTGAGCGACTCGCCCTGCTTCTGGCCGGGCAGGGAGATCGGCCCCAGCGACTTGCCCGGCCGCCCGTCGGACCCCACCGTGTAGGCGCGGGCGCCGAAGTAGGTGCGGATGACGCACAGGCGCCCGTCCGGCGAGAACGCCCCGTCGGTGGCGATGCCCGGGGCGTCGCCGACCCGGCGCAGCGTGTTGAACCCGCTGGTGCGCAGCCGCGCCGGAGCCTCGTAGATCTTCCCGGAGAACAGCTTGCTGGCCACGTACAGCCGGTTGGTGCGCGGATTGATCATCATCGTCTCGGCGTTGCGCGGCCCGTCCTCGTACTTGAGCCGGAACGCGGTGGCGCGCAGCGTCTGCGAGCGCAGCTCGGCGGGCTCGGGGATGCGGTAGACGGTGATGTAGGGCCAGGCGCCGCCCATGTTGTCGCCGATGTCGCCCACGTAGATCGCCGGACGGCCCCGCTCGTCGCGGCCCAGCGCCATGGCCTCCCAGTCGCGGGCCTGCGCGCCCGCCAGCGTCAGGACGGCGCGCGTCCTGCCGTCGGGGCCCAGCGCGAAGATCTCCGCCCGTCCGCCGGAGTCGTTGTGGGTGTAGACGACGCCGGGGTGCCGCTTGCTGGCCGCCAGCCCGCTGGACTCGGTGATGCGCGGGTCCCGGATGGTGAACGCCACCTCGCTGCGGGCCGCGGCCGCTGCCGCGGGCGCCGCCGCGACGGCGCCGACCGCCGTCACCGCCCCGCAGGCGGCGCCGAGCCGGACGACGGTGCGCGCGGGAAGCGCGGGGGCGGCTCGGCGCGGGCGCGGCGACGTCATGATTCTGATCTTCCCCCGTTCCGCACCCGATCGAGCACACGACCCGCCCCGACGACCGGCCCCCTCCGCCGCCGCGGCCCCGCCCGCAGGTCGGCCGCGGCCGGACTCAGCCGAGCACGGCGCCGACGACCACGGCCAGGATCAGCGCGGTCAGCACGGTGGGGAGGAGCCAGCGGGGCGCACGGTTCACGGGTCCGAGCTTATTCGGCCGGACCGCCCGCTCGAACCGCCCGGTGTCCGCCGGCGTCTCAACGGGCATGTGCGGACTGTTCGGGGTGCTGCGCTCGCCCGCCGCCGAGGACCCGGGCGCGGTGTCGGACGCCTTGGTGATCCTGGGCACGCTGGCCGAGGAACGCGGCCGCGGCACCGCCGGGATCGCGCTGTTCACCGGCCGCGCGGTCACCTCGGCGGCCGCGCCCGCGGGCACGCGTGACGCCCGCGGCTGCGACCTGTCCTACGACGGCTGCCGCGTGGTCACCGGCCGCGCCGCCTTCTCGCGGGTCTGGCGGCCCGAGCTGCTGCCGCTGCTGGACGTGGCGCCGCTCGTCCTGGGGTGCACGGGGCGCACCGCGCCCGAACCGCCGGACGGGCGGCGGGACGCCGGTCCGCTGGTCGTCCCGGGAGCGGGCGCGGGAGTCGTCGGCGCCTGCGACGGCGGCGCCCCGGCCGAGCGGGTCCTCCGGCTGCTGGCCGACCTGCCCGGCGGCGCCGCCGCGGCCGCCGAGACGCTGGGCGCCGCGCTGCCCGGACGGGCCGCGCTGGCGTGGGTCGACCGGGCCCGGCCCGACCGCGTCCACCTGGCCCGCGCCGCCCGCAGGCCGCTCGCCGTCGCCGTCGACACCGAGCAGAACCTCTACTGGGCGTCCGACCCGCGCTGGCTGCGGACGGTGCGGCGGCACACCCGGGTGCGGTTCGCCACCGCCGTCATGCTCCGCGAGGGCACCTATCTGCGGGCCGGCCTGGGCGGGCCGGACGGGCGGCCGCACGTGCTCGGCAGCGCCGGGTTCACGCCGGCCGCCCGGGGCGCCGGGGAGTTCGCCGCCACCGCCTGACCGGCGGCGCGGCGGACCCCGCCGGCGGTGCTAGAGGCGCTCGACCACGTAGTCGATGCAGGCCGTCAGGGCCTCCACGTCGGCCGGGTCGATCGCCGGGAACATCCCGATGCGCAGCTGGTTGCGGCCCAGCTTGCGGTAGGGCTCGGTGTCGACGATGCCGTTGGCCCGCAGCGTCTTGGCGACCGCCGCCGCGTCCACCGAGTCGACGAAGTCGATCGTCCCGACGACCTGCGACCGCTGCGCCGGGTCGGCCACGAACGGCGTGGTGTAGGACGTCTTCTCCGCCCAGGTGTACAGCCGCTGCGCCGAGTCGGCGGTGCGGGCGGTGGTCCAGGACAGCCCGCCCTGCTCGTTCATCCACTCGATCTGCTCGGCGAACAGCAGCAGCGTCGCCACGGCCGGGGTGTTGTAGGTCTGGTCCTTGGCGGAGTTGTCGATCGCCGTGGGCAGGCTGAGGAACTCCGGCACGTACCGGCCCGAGCCGGCGATCTCCTCCACCCGGGCGAGGGCGGCCGGGGACATCAGCGCCACCCACAGGCCCCCGTCGGCCGCGAAGCACTTCTGCGGCGCGAAGTAGTACACGTCGGTCTCGGCGACGTCGACGGGCAGGCCCCCGGCGGCGGACGTGGCGTCCACCAGCACCAGCGCCCGGTCGGCGGTGGTGCCGGCGGGGCGCTCGATCGGCATGGCCACGCCGGTGGAGGTCTCGTTGTGGGTGAGGGCGTAGACGTCCACGCCCTCCTCGGCGGCGGCGCGCGGGTGCGTGCCCGGCTCGCTGGAGATCACCGACGGCTCGGCCAGCCACGGCGCCTTCGTCGTGACCTTGGCGAACTTGCTGGAGAACTCGCCGAACGCCAGGTGCTGCGACTTCTCGCGCACCAGGCCGAACGCGGCGGCGTCCCAGAAGGCGGTGGTGCCGCCGTTGCCGAGCACCACCTGGTACCCCTCGGGCAGCGAGAACAGCTCGGCCAGGCCGCTGCGCACCCGGCCGACCAGCGACTTGACCGGCTTCTGCCGGTGCGAGGTGCCCAGGTACCGCGCCCCGGACTCGGCCAGGGCGGCCAGCTGCTCGGGCCGCACCTTGGACGGGCCGCACCCGAACCGCCCGTCGGCGGGCTTGAGGTCTTCGGGAATGACTATGGCTTTGTCAGCGCTCTCGGTCACCCGAAGAAGGCTACTTGACCTGCGGGGTGGAGCAGCGGCGGGGTTCACATGGCGAGACGCGCCGGCGAGCCGGATGTCACCGCGAGCGGCGGACCGCCCAGACGGCCAGGGCGGCCAGCCCGGCCAGGCACAGCGCGGCGATCACGGCGGGCGGGTAGATCCACGGGTCGTCGCGCTCCCGGGCCTCCAGCGCCGTGGTGACCGAGTCGTAGGCCAGGAACGCCAGCAGCAGCGCGACGAGCACGGCGGTGACGCGGCCCGCGAGGGCGTTGGCGCGGCGGCGCCGCAGCTCCCGCTCCCGCTCGTACCGCCGCAGCTCCTCGGCCAGGCGCGCGGCCTCCTCGCGGCGGGCCTGCGCGCGCCGGTCGTCGGCGGACGTGTTCGAGGACGTGCCCGCCGCCGGGCCGATGTCGCCGTCCAGCGGCTCGCCGTCCAGCGGCTCGTCGTCCAGCGGGTCGTGGTCGGTCACCGGCCCATCATGGCAAACCCGGACGGACCGCGCCGGACGTGCAGCCCCGGAGGTGAACGCCCCTGGAAATGGGGAAGCCCCCGGCGACGCTGCCGGGGGCCTCATGCGCTCCAGCGGGGGCGTTGGGGCGGGCCGGGTCAACCGGCGGTGCGCTTGAGGACCTCCGCGGCGCCGGGCACGTCGTTGATGGACCGGCTGCCGGGGCCGACGTACCGGGCGCTCGGCCGGACGAGGCGGCCGGTGCGCTTCTGCTCCAGGATGTGCGCGGCCCACCCGGCGGTGCGGCCGCAGGTGAACATGGCGGGCATCATCGCGGTCGGGACTTCGGCGAAGTCCAGGATGACCGCGGCCCAGAACTCCACGTTGGTCTCGATCGCGCGGTCGGGGCGGCGCTCGCGCAGCTCGGCCAGCGCGGCGTCCTCCAGGGCCTTGGCGGCCTCGTAGCGGGGGGCGCCCAGCTCCTTGGCGGTGCGGCGCAGCACGCGGGCGCGGGGGTCCTCGGCGCGGTAGACGCGGTGGCCGAAGCCCATCAGCCGCTCGCCGGAGTCCAGGATGTCGGTGACGACCTTGCGGGCGTCGCCGACCTGCTCGACCTTCTCGATCATGGGCAGCACGCGGGCGGGGGCCCCGCCGTGCAGCGGCCCGGACATGGCGCCGATCGCGCCGGAGACGCTGGCCGCGACGTCGGCGCCGGTGGAGGCGATGACGCGGGCGGTGAAGGTGGAGGCGTTCATGCCGTGCTCGGCGGCCGAGACCCAGTAGGCGTCGATGGCCCGCACGTGCCGGGGGTCGGGCTCACCGCGCCATTGGATCATGAACCGCTCGGTGATGGTCTGGCCCTCGTCGACGCGGCTCTGCGGGACCATCGGGACGCCCACGCCGCGGGCCGACTGGGCCACGAACGACAGGGCGGTCGCCGACACGCGCGCCAGGTCGGCGCGGGCCTCCTCGTCGCCGATGTCCAGCAGGGGGCGCATGCCGTACGCGGTGGCCAGCATGGGCAGCGCGCTCTGGACGTCGACGCGCACGTCGCCCGAGCGGACCGGCAGGACGTGCGGCTCGGCGGGGGTGAGGCCTGGGTCGAAGCTGTTGTCGACGAGCAGCCCCCAGGCGTCGCCGAAGGAGACGCGGCCGACGAGCTCTTCGATGTCGACGCCGCGGTAGCGGAGGGCGCCGCCCTCCTTGTCCGGTTCCGCGATCTCGGTCTCGAAGGCTACGACCCCTTCAAGCCCGGGTTTGAAGTCGGACATGTCGTCCTGCCTTTCGTCCCCATAGTGATAAGGCGGTGCCGTGCCATTGAACCGTGTCTCCCTTACTGCTGAGTACCCAGGCCCCTGTGAGATGCACAATGCCCTGGTGAGAGGCTCAGACGCTGTGGACGGCCGGATGCCAGAGGCAAGCGGCGCGCAACGCGCCGATATCGCGGGGGTTCCGCGTGTACCGGAGATCGACCTTTCGCGGCTGCGCGCCGCCTACGACACGGGGGAGTTGAGGGAGGAGGCGATGCCCCCCGACCCCTTGGAGCTGTTCGCGGCGTGGCTGGCGGACGCGGTGGACGCCCGGCTGCCCGAACCGAACGCCATGGTGCTGGCCACCGCCTCGGCCGACGGCGACCCCAGCGCCCGCACCGTGCTGCTCAAGGGCTACGGCCCGGAGGGCTTCCGCTTCTTCACCAACCTGACCTCGCGCAAGGGGCGCGACCTGGCCGCCAACCCCCGCGCGACGCTGGTGTTCCCGTGGCACGCGGTGCACCGCCAGGTGATCGTTTCGGGTCCGGTCGAGGAGCTGTCGCGGGAGGAGACCGCCGGCTACTTCCGGACCCGCCCGTACGGGTCGCGCGTCGGGGCGTGGGCGAGCGAGCGGCAGTCCTCGGTGATCTCGGGACGGGACGAGCTGGAGGCCCGGTACGCCGAACTGTCCGCCCGCTGGCCGGATCCGGCCGCCGCGGCCGCGGGGGCGCCCGCCGCCCGCGACGAGCGGACCGCGCGGTCGGAACGCGACCGGGCCGAGGCCGAGGCGGTCCCGCTGCCGGACTTCTGGGGCGGGTTCCGCGTGGTGCCCCTGGCGATCGAGTTCTGGCAGGGGCGGCCCAACCGGCTGCACGACCGGCTCCGCTACCGGCGCTCGTCGCCCGACGCGGCGGCCTGGGAGCTGGAGCGCCTGTCCCCGTAAAGCCCCGTCCGCCCGCGGCCCCGTCCCCGCCGGGGCCTGATCGGCGTACCGGATTGGCGTACCGGGCTCGTCGGTTCGTAGTCTGGACCGGTCATTACCCCGGCTAACTAACTATCCGACGACGAGCGAGACCGTGCAGAACGCCTCCGAACCTCCCGATCACCAGGGCACCGAGCCGCGCCGGCGGGCCCGCGAGCAGACGGCAGAGCAGACGGCGCAAAAGGCGGCCGACCAGGCGGCCGACCAGGCGGAGCAGGCGCCGGGGAAGGCGGGGCGCGCGGGCCGCGGCGGCCGGCTGCGCGGCGTCGCGATCGACACCCGTCCCCTCGCGCATCCCGCCTACCGGCGGCTGTGGCTGGGGCAGGCGGTGTCGTTCGTCGGCTTCCAGGTCACCGCCGTGGCCGTGCCCGTCCAGGTGTACGACGTGACGCGGTCGTCGTTCTGGGTGGGCGTGCTGGGCGTGGTCAACCTCGTCCCGCTGATCGTGTTCGGGCTGTGGGGCGGGGCGGTCGCCGACCACGTGGACCGGCGCCGGCTGCTGTTCGGCTCGTCCTGCGTGATGTGGGTCGCGACGCTGCTGCTGTTCGCCCAGGCCCTGCTCGGCTGGGACGAGCTGTGGCTGATCATGGCGGTGGTGGCCGTCCAGGCGATGGGCTTCGCGGTCGCGTCGCCGACCCGCAACGCGATCATCCCGCGGCTGCTGGACCGTTCCCTCGTCCCGGCCGCCAACACCCTGAACTTCACCGCCAGCCAGGTCGGCATGCTGGCCGGGCCCCTGGTCGCCGGGGTGATCCTGGCCCGCTGGAACTACGCGGCCGCCTACGCCATGGACGCCGTGCTGTTCACCGTGGGCCTGTACGCGGCGCTGCGCCTGCCCCCCATCCCGCCGCTGGGGGAGGTGACGGGCGCGCCCGGCCTGCGCTCGGTCTTCGAGGGGCTGCGCTACCTGGCCACACAGCCCGTCCTGCTGATGTCGTTCGTCGTCGACCTCATCGCCATGGGCGTGGCCATGCCGCGCGCGCTGTTCCCCGAACTGGCCGAGACCCGCTTCGGCGGGGAGGACGCCGTCGGCTGGCTGTACGCCTCGATCGCCATCGGCGCGGTCATCGGCGGCCTGATGTCGGGCTGGATCGGACGGGTGCACCGGCAGGGGGCGGCCCTCGTCGCCGCCATCGCGGCGTGGGGCCTGGCGGTCGCCGCCGCCGGGCTCGCCCACCAGCTGTGGCTGGCCGTGGCGCTGCTGGCCGTGGGCGGGGCCGCCGACCTGGTGTCGGCGGTGTTCCGGCAGACGATGCTCCAGACGTACGCGCCGGACGAGATGCGCGGCCGTCTCCAAGGGGTCTTCACCGTGGTCGTCGCGGGCGGCCCCCGGCTCGGCGACCTGCGCGCGGGGGCGACCGCCGCCGTCGCGGGGGCCACGGTCTCCTGGGTGGGAGGCGGTCTCGTCTGCGCGGTCCTGGTGGTCGTTGCGGGCCTGTGCGTCCCCGCCTTGCTGCGCTACGACACCCGCACCGCCGTGCCCGTGCGCGCGGACGACGTGTCCGGGCCGAAGGAGCCCGCCGCCGACCGCGAATCCTGACCGGGCGGCTCTTTCCAGGACCGCCGCACCCGGCGCCGCCACCGGTTACGCGCGACGCGCACCCCGTCCGACGGGCACCGCGCGGCCGTGCGTTGAGACGGTCCGGGCGCGTTTCTCGCCCAGGGGCCCGGATCCCCTCGTGATCTGGGCCCTTCGGCAGGAAGAAGCGGTGTCAGGGAACAATTCCCGGTCTTCGCGCGTTTTTGCGTATCCGCTCCATGGGATATGCGCAGGCACCATCGCGAGAGGTGCGAAACGCGTAGACTCGAATCCACAAGTCTGGAGGGAGCTGTGACCTCACACGGCCTGATCGATACCACGGAGATGTACCTCCGTACGGTTCTGGAACTCGAAGAGGAAGGAATCGTTCCTCTTCGGGCACGCATCGCCGAGCGGCTCTCGCAGAGCGGTCCGACGGTGAGTCAGACGGTGGCGCGCATGGAGCGCGACGGGCTGCTGAGAGTCGAGGGGGACCGGCACCTCGAACTGACCGAGACCGGCCGCAGCCTGGCGACCCGCGTCATGCGCAAGCACCGGCTCGCCGAGTGCCTGCTGGTCAACGTGATCGGTCTGCCCTGGGAGGACGTCCACATCGAGGCGTGCCGCTGGGAGCACGTGATGTCGGAGGAGGTCGAGCGGCGCCTGGTCGCCCTGCTCGGCAACCCCACCCACTGCCCCCACGGCAACCCCATCCCGGGCCTGGACGAGCTCGGCGGGCACGGCGGCGACAAGGACACCGCCCCGCTGTCGTCGATGAGCGACGCGGCCAGCCCGGACGGCGTCCTGGCCGTCGTCCGCCGCATCAGCGAGCAGGTGCAGGGCGACAGCGAGCTGATGCTTAAACTCAAGCGAATCGGGATACAACCGGGGCGAGAGGTGACTCTTCGGGCGACCGACGACGGGGTGCGGGTGACGTGTGACGACGAGGCCGACAGCAACGCCAGCGAACTGCCGCGGTCCATCGCCGAACACGTGTTCGTCAGCGGCCGCTGAACCCGGTACGGTGCCGCCCCCGACGCGGAACGCGACGCCCGGCACCTCCGGGTTTCGCGCGCCATGCCGGCGCGTCTATACCGAAGATCTCCCCATCGTCACGGCGTTCGGGCGTATCCCGAGTGCCGATTCGTCGTTCAATACCAATGACATACGTGCGGCGGCCGCGCGGCCACGTACGGTGGCCGAGCCGAGCGCGGCGGCCGCTACGGGCCTCCGCGCGGTGCGGCCGCCGGGCGCGGCGGCGCACACGGACACGAGGAGAGCGGGCACGACGGCAGGGCGCATCACCGAACGGCGGGCGGCGGCACCGGGCATGGCCGCACCGCCCGGTCCCGCGCGGGCGGCGGCGTCCGAGGCGTCCCGCACGGCGGCCGGAAGGCGGCGGACGGCCCGATGAAGCGACCGGACGAACCGCCGTTCGAGGCGCAACTGCCGCCCGAGACGGTGCTGAACCAGATGGAGATGGCGGTCATCGTCTGCGACCGCTTCAGCAACGTCATCTACGGCAACGAGTTCGCCCGCCGGCTGTTCGGCTTCGGCGGCGACGACCTGATCGGCCACTCGGTGCTGTCGCTCGGCATCGCCGAGGAGGACCACGAGCAGGCCACCGAGCTGGCCCGGCACGTCCTCAAGGGCGGCGTGTGGGAGGGCACGTTCTGCAACCTGCGCGCCGACGGCACCACCGTCTACACCCGCGCGCACGCCGTGCCGCTGCGCCACCCGTCCGGCGCCGTCGACGGCGTGGTGATCTTCGCCCGGGAGGCGCTGCGCAGCAACCAGCGCGAGCACGAGCGCTACGGCCTGCTGGAGCGGGTGGGCGAGCGGCTGGCCGGGTCGCTGGAGCTGGAGACCACGCTGCGCCGCGTCGCCGAGACCCTGGTGCCGCAGTTCGCCGACCACTGCTTCATCGACCTGTTCGGCGGCGACCGGCTGTACCGGCGGGTGTCCCGGCACGCCGCCGACTGGACCCCGCCGCCCGGCACCTGGGCCGAGGTCGGCGAGCCGGTCTCCTACCCGGCGGGGCACTTCGCCGCCAAGGCCATGAACCGCCGCGACACGGTGCTGGTCGAGGACATGGTCCGGCACCGCTTCTCCGCGCCCGACCCGGCCGGCCGGCACCTGGGCGACGAGCTCGGGCTCACCTCGGTGATCGCCGCGCCGCTGCTGGTGCGCGGCGAGCTGCTGGGCGTGATGAGCGTGGCGCTGTCCAACCTGACCCGGCGGCCCGACCCGCACTACGACGCGTTCGACCGCGACCTGATGGGCGCCATCGCCGGCCGGGTCGCGCTGGCCATCGACAACGCGCTGCTGTTCGAGGAGGAGCGCGAGACCGCGCTGGCCTTCCAGAAGGACCTGCTGCCCGGCGAGCGGCCGCCCCGGCTGGACGGCCTGGAGATCGCCTGGCGGTACGAGCCGGCCCGTCCGCTGGAGTCGCACGGGCACGGCATACAGACCCAGGTCGGCGGCGACTGGTACGACGTGATCCCGCTGTCGGCGGGCCGGGTGGGCCTGGTCATCGGCGACGTGGAGGGCCGCGGCGCGCGCGCCGCCGCCGTGATGGGCCAGCTGCGCGCCGCGCTGCGCGCCTTCGCCCAGGACGACAAGCCGCCCGCCGACATCCTGCGCAAGCTGGACGAGTGGGTGCGCACCATGACCCGGCCGCAGCGGCAGCGGTCCGGCTGGGCCCCGCCCGGCGACGACGAGGTGCGGGCGCCGCTGGTGTCGTGCACCTACTTCGTCTACGACGCCTGGTCGCGGGTGCTGGAGTTCGCCAACGCCGGGCACGACCCGCCGCTGCTGATCACCAACGGCGAGGTCGGCGAGCTGACCTTCCGCAGCCAGGGCGGCATGCTCGGGCTGCGGTCGCCGGGCGTGGGCGGCGAGATCCTGTTCAACGAGGAGTCCGCCGAGCTCAAACCCGGCTCCACCCTGGTCCTCTACACCGACGGGCTGATCGACCGGCGGCCCCGCGCCGACGGCGAGTACTACACCCGGGAGGAGTCGCGCGAGCTGGTCCGCCAGGCGGTGGCCGCGGTCGCGCGGCGGGACGTGGAGACCATCGCCGGCGCGGTGTTCGACGCGGTGCCCGGCGACATCGACGACGACGTGGCGATCGTGGTGATCCGCACCTCGCCGGAGGAGCTGGCCGTCGAGGAGCGCACCTTCCCGGCCGAGCCGATCATGGTGTCGGAGGCGCGGCGGATGGCCGCCGACACCTTCGCCTCCTGGGGCATGCTGGACGAGCAGGCCGAGCTGGCGTGCCTGCTGGTGTCGGAAGTGGTCACCAACGTGGTGCTGCACGCCGCCGCCACCCCGCGGCCGCGCCGCGAGCTGGTGCTCGACGGGCCGCCGCCGGTGCGGTTCAACAGCGCCGCCTCGGCGGCCGACGCGCTGGCCGACGCCCTCGACGACATGGACGAGGACGACTGGTCCCTGCCCGAGGCGGTGTCGGCGGCGTCCGGGCCGCTGGCCGCGCCGGTGCCGGTGCCCGAACCGGCGACCGAGCCGCTGTTCGACTCCGGGCCGTCGCTGGACCTGCCGCTGACCCGCCGCGAACCGGCCACCAAGGAGTTCCGGCTGCGGCTGCGGCGCGGCGCCGACGCGATCTGGGTCGAGGTGTTCGACTCCGACATGCGGCTGCCGCGCATCCGCAGCGCGGGGGAGACCGACGAGGGCGGGCGCGGCCTGTACCTGGTCGACCAGCTCGCCTCCCGCTGGGGGGCCCGGCCCACCGCCGACGGCAAGGCGGTGTGGTTCGAGCTTCCCCTGCGTCCCTGACGGGTCCCGGCACGACCGCGGATGCCGTCGGTGCGCCGTTCAGGCGAGCGCGCTATGCCGGTTCGGCGGCGACGTGGGCCCAGTTCTGGGTGAACCACAGCTCACCGCCGATCACGCGGGGTTTGACACC
The DNA here is from genome assembly GCF_039539665.1 of Actinomadura keratinilytica. Classification (NCBI taxonomy): domain Bacteria; kingdom Bacillati; phylum Actinomycetota; class Actinomycetes; order Streptosporangiales; family Thermomonosporaceae; genus Actinomadura; species Actinomadura keratinilytica. The sequence continues at coordinate 11,038 of NZ_BAABDO010000047.1, read as the reverse complement.
CGTGCGGGGGCCGCCGTTGACCTCCTCCAGGAGCGCGGCGCGGATCCGGTCGGCGGCGCGCGGGTCGCGGGCCCCGGCCAGCCACGGCTCCGCCGGCCGCTCCACGGTGAACACGTCCAGCCGCCGGACCCAGGCGCCCGCCGAGGTGATCAGTTCGGTGAGCCCGGCGATGGACGGGGTGCCCGGGTGGTCGGGGTCGCGCAGCCGTTCCAGCCGGTCGCGGTCGGGCCCCGCCAGATTCGGGCGCACCAGCTCGGCGACGACCAGCCTGCCGCCCGGGCGGCACACCCGCAGCAGCTCGCGCAGCACCCGCTGCGGATCGCCCAGGTGCAGCAGCGAGAAGCGGGCGGTGACCAGCGTGAACGAACCGCTCCGGTAGGGCAGGGCGGTGGCGTCGGCGCGGACGATGGGCGTGTCGGGATCGTGGCGGCGGACGCCGGCGCGGTACGGCACGGCCTGCAGGGTGGAGACGGGGCCGTCCGGGCCGCCGCCGTGCGCCGGTGCGTCGTGACCGGCCGCGTGGGCCGAGGGCCGGGACCTCGGCTGCGTGTCGCTGGGGAGCAGGTGCTCGCCGGGCATGCGGACCGGGCCGGTGCCGAACGTCACCGTGGGCGTCCGGCCGTTCTGCTCGCGGAGCACCGGAGGCTGCGCGTCCACGGCGGTGACGTGGCGCACCCACGGCCGCAGCACGTCCGGCATCGGCCCGGCGCCGCGCGCCACGTCCAGGCAGACGTCGTCGATCGAGGGTTCGGTGAACTCCAGCAGCCGCCGCAGGTGCGGGGCGACCGTGCCGCCTGGTTGGTGGATGGGCGTCGCCGGTTGCGGCACGTCTGTCTCCCTCGGCTCAAGGTCGGCTCGCCGGGCGACCCCCTCGCGGCGCCGGCCTTTCGGACTCCGGCACGAGGGCTGGGGAGAGGGTCGAGGCCTCTTCCCGTATTGATTCACCGGGAGGGAAGGAAGTTCGCGCCTAGCGGAGGGTCTGGCCGTACAGGGCGAGCACGGCGATCACGAATACGACGATCACCGCCATGCGGGTCGGCACCGTCAGCCGCAGCTTGCCCGCCACCCACCGCACGCAGTATGCGCACAGCAGAGCGGTGACGGCGAGAGCGAGGATCCCTTCCATGGTCACCTTCGTTCCGGGGGACGGACGCTGTCCCTTGAACGATAGACGGGCGGGAAAGCCTCACCCCGTGCTCGAACCGCGTTCGGTGCGGAGATAGCCTCACGGACGTGGCAGATGCGAAGCAAGACCAGAAGCGTGAACGGTTGGACGACCTTCTTCTCCACGTGGCGCGCGTGCGGCTCGCGCTCGGCGTCGCGGGGCTCGCCGCGCCGCGGCTGGCCGCCCGCCTGACCGGCCTGGGCGGCGGCCCCGACGCGGGCCGCGACTACCTTGTGCGCATATTCGCCTCCCGCGAGATCGCCATGGGCGCGGGCTACCTGCTCGCCGACCGGGCGGGCCGCCGGACGCTGGCGCGGTACGGGCTGCTGGTCGACGTGCTCGACACCGCCGCCGCCGTCAAGACGCGGGGCGGCGTGCCGGCCCGGGCCACCGCCGTGGCGGTCGCCGTGGCCGGGGCGTGCGCCGCGATCGGTGCCGCCAAGACCGCCAAGGACCTCCTCGACTGACGTTCCAAGTCCCGATCCGGCGGCCCGCCCGCGTCCGGCCGGCCGCCGGACCGCGCTGCTGGCCGGACCGGCGGACAGGGCCGCCTACCATGGCGAACGCTCCTGGCCGCGGTGTGCCGGGGCACAGGAAGGGGGAGGGAAAGGGAGACCCCGGTCATATGGCGCTGCCGCCGGGGCGATGTAATCTCGTACTGACGACCGAATCTCGCTCGGTTTCGGGACGGAACCGAACCCCACACTCATGGAGGCGCAGTGGCCGAGGCGTACATCGTCGGCGCGGTCCGTACCCCCGTCGGCACCAAGAAGGGCGCCCTGAAGGACGTCCACCCCGCCGACCTGGGAGCGCACGTCCTCCGCGAGCTGGTCGACCGCACCGGCGTCGACCCGTCCGCGGTGGAAGACGTGATCATGGGCTGCGTCATGCAGGTCGGCCCGCAGTCGCTGGACATTGCGCGCACCGCGTGGCTGTCGGCGGGCCTGCCCGAGGGCGTGCCCGGCGTGACCATCGACCGCCAGTGCGGTTCCTCCCAGCAGGCGGTCCACTTCGCCGCGCAGGGCGTGCTGTCGGGCACCCAGGATCTGGTGGTGGCGGCCGGCGTCGAGCAGATGGCCATGGTGCCGATGGGCTCGTCGGTGGCCATCGCGCTGGAGAAGGGCATGCCGTTCCCCTACGGCGAGGGCTGGGGCGAGCGGTACGGGCAGCAGGAGATCTCCCAGTTCCGCGGCGCGCAGCTGATGGCCGAGAAGTGGGGCTTCAGCCGCCGCGACATGGAGGAGTACGCGCTGGAGAGCCACCGGCGCGCGGTGCGGGCCATCGAGGCGGGCTACTTCGACCGGGAGATCGCCCCGATCGCCGGGCTGAGCAAGGACGAGGGCGCCCGCGCCGACACCTCGCTGGAGAAGATGGCCGAGCTCAAGCCGCTGCGCGACGGCTGGGACATCACCGCGGCCGTGGCCTCGCAGATCTCCGTCGGCGCCGCGGCGCTGCTGATCGCCTCGGAGGAGGCGGTGCGGCGGCACAACCTGACGCCGCGCGCCCGCATCCACACCCTGGCGGTGTGCGGCTCGGACCCGGTCTACATGCTGACCGGCCCGATCCCGGCCACCGAGAAGGCGCTGGCGCGGGCCGGGCTGAAGATCGATGACATCGACGTCTTCGAGGTCAACGAGGCGTTCGCCCCGGTCCCGATGGCGTGGGCGCGCGACACCGGCGCGTCGCTGGAGAAGACCAACCCCAACGGCGGCGCGATCGCGCTGGGCCACCCGCTCGGCGCCACCGGCGGCATCCTGATGACCAAGCTGCTGCACGAGCTGGAGCGCACCGGCGGCCGGTACGGCCTGCAGACCATGTGCGAGGGCGGCGGCCAGGCCAACGCCACCATCATCGAGCGGGTCTGATCCGGGCTGAGCGGACCCGGCCCGGTGCGCACCGGGCCCGGTCCGCGGTCGACCGCGTGGCGGGCGGAGCCTTCCGGGCTCCGCCCGCCTTCGTGTATTCCGGGGGTTCTTCCGCAGTCCGCAAGGAGGGGCATGTACGAGACGATCCTGTACGAGACGGCCGACCGCATCGCCCGGATCACGCTCAACCGGCCGCAGGCCCGCAACGCGCTCGACGACCGGATGGTGGACGAGCTGCTCGACGCGTTCGACCGGGCCCGGGACGACCGCGGCGTCCGCGTGATCGTCCTCACCGGGGCCGGGGACCGCGCCTTCTGCGCCGGGGCCGACCTGGGCGGGCTCGGCGCGGCGCAGGACGGCGGCCGCCCGCTCGCCGACCCCGAGGCGATCCGGGCCAGCGCCCCGTACCGGCTGTTCACCGCCTTCCCCCGGCTGGGCAAGCCGATCATCGCCCGGCTGGCCGGGCACGCGGTGGCGGGCGGGCTGGGCCTGGCCGCCGCCTGCGACCTGGTGATCGCCGCCGAGGACGTCACGCTGGCCACTCCCGAGATCAACGTCGGACTGTGGCCCATGATGATCATGGCGATCGTCAACCGGAACGTCGCGCCCAAGCACGCGTTCCGGCTCTACTACACCGGCGAGCGGATCAGCGCCGCCGAGGGCCGCGACATCGGCCTGGTCACCGAGGTGGTGCCGCGCGCCGAGCTGGACGCGCGGGTGGACGCGCTGGCCCGCCGCATCGCCGCCAAGAGCCCCGCGGCCCTGCGCCGGGGACGCGACGCCTTCTTCGCCGTCGAGGGGCGCCCGCTGGAGGAGCAGGTGGCCCATCTGCTCGGCGAGCTGGTCGAGCTGGCGGCCGGCGACGACGCCAAGGAGGGGATCGCCGCCTTCCTGGAGGGCCGCGCCCCGCGCTTCGAGGGACGGTGACGTGTCAAGCGTCCGGCAAGAATGTTTCAAATCCTGGTGAGAGGAAATATACAAGTCGGGTTGGAGGTTTACTCCAAGCGAAGGTCGAAGAACCGACTCTGCGGAGGTGGCGATCATGCTGCTGACCACGATCGACCCGTTCGTGCAGGAGTTCGAGCGCCAGTTCGACCGGCTCACCCGGCAGCTGTGGGGCCAGGCGGCCGAGCAGGGGATCGTGCCGATGGACGGCATCCGCCGCAAGGACGACGTCCTGCTGCGCTTCGACCTGCCCGGCATCGACCCCGACAGCATCGAGGTGACCGTCGACCGCGGCGTGCTGACGGTGACCGCGCGGCGCGAGGAGGAGCACACCGAGGACGACCGGATCTTCGTCCGCGAGCGGGTCATGGGCTCCCTGACCCGGCGGGTCTACCTGTCCGAGCACCTGGACGCCGACAACATCGAGGCCGCCTACAAGGACGGCGTGCTGGCGGTCCGGATCCCGGTGCTGGAGCAGGCCAAGCCGCGCAAGATCGAGATCAGGCGCGCCGGCAAGAAGGCGCTCGGGCGCTGAGGCGCGGCGCCAGGGCGCGGCGCCCGGACGGTACGGCACGGCGCGGCGGGTGCGGTCCCGCCGCGCCGTCGCGCATGCCGGGCGCGCGGACCGGGAATTTCCGGCATGATCGGGCAGGGACCAGGAGCGGACGGATGACATGGCGACGTTGCCGATCGACGATGACCACGCCCCCCTCTACTCGGTGGGCCAGGTGGCCGCGATGCTCGACCTGCGCCAGGCGTTCCTGCGCCGGCTGGACGAGTACCAGGTCGTCCGGCCGCGCCGCACCGAGGGCGGGCAGCGGCGCTACTCGCGGGTCGAGATCACCCGCGTCCAGTACGTCGTGGAGCTGGTCGAGGAGGGCCTGACGCTGCCCGCGATACGGCGCATCCTGGAGCTGGAGGCGCGTGTCCAGGAGCTGGAGCGCCGGCACGAGGCCGACCAGCGCCGCATCCGCGCCCTGGAGGCCCGCCTGCGCGACCGGGACGCCGCCCCCCGCCGCCGCTGACCCGCACCTGCGGCGGTGCGGGCGCGCACAGGTGCGGAGGGCGGGCGGGTCACATGGTGCGCGGGCGGGTCACATGGTGCGCGGGCGGGTCACATGGTGAAGGTGAGGGTGCGCTGGATGCGGGCGGCGGTGGCCTTCATGCGGTGCACCGACGCCTCGATGCGGGGCAGCTTGCTGCTGCGGCACGAGACGGCCAGGGCGCCGACGACCGAGCCGGTGGCGTCGGTGACCGGGACGGCGGCGCAGCCGGTGCCGATGGCGTACTCCTCGTAGTCCAGCGACACCGGCGCCGGGGCGTCCAGCATGCGCAGCAGGCGGCGGGGTTCGGTGATGGTGTGCGGGGTCAGGTCGATCAGCGGATGGCGCGACAGGTAGTCGCGGCGGCGCTCCTCGTCGAGCTGGCGCAGCACGCACTTGCCTATCGCGGTGGCGTGTGCGGCCTCGGTGAACCCGACCCACAGGTCGACGCGCGGGGTGCGCGGGCCGTCGGCGATGTCGATGATGCGGATCTCGTCGTCGACGTGCATGCCGAAGTAGGAGGCGGCGCCGAGTTCGTCGCGCAGGGCGATCAGGGTGGGCCGGATCCGGGCCAGCAGCTGCTGGGTCTTGCTCTGCCCGTGCAGCGCGGTGATGCGGTCGCCGAGCACCCACACGCCGTCCGACAGCCGGGTGGCGTAGCCTTCGTGGGCCAGGGTGCGCAGCAGGTGGTAGGTCGTGGCGAGCGGCAGGCCCGCCTCGCGGGCGAGCTGCTTGGCGGGCGCACCGTTGGGATGGGACGCCACGGCCTCCATCAGGTGCAGTGCGCGCTGCACCGAGGCGATGAGAGTCGGTTTCCGTGTCTCATCCATCACGCACAGCGAACCCCTCTTGCAGTGCAGGGTCAAGTCGTTCGACGACACTGATCTTATTGGATCACCTTTGCGGTCGCTTGGCCGCGCTTTTGATCGTTTTCGATGTCGCGGTATCGGGGGTTTAGTCCGGCCCTTGACCGGCGTTCTCACCCCAGTGCTTATGGGTGTTTCCGGTGCGTCACAGGGGGCATCTCCAGAAACCAGTACACGGAGCTACTCACGGGTACAACCTGGTAGTAACTTCGCGGGTAGCGACGGAGCGCGTCGGAGGAGCCGACATGAGCCAGTCGAGTCACACCACCCGTCCGGCCGGGGGCGCCGCCCCGGGCGCGGTCGACGAGCGCACCGCACGCAGGGTGGCCGAGGAGGCCCGGGAGACCGAATGGCGGCTGCCGAGTTTCGGCAAACAGCTGTTCATGGGAGATTTCCGGCTCGATCTCGTGCATCCCCATCCCCGGCCGGACGAGGAGTCCCGGCGCACCGGCGAGCAGTTCCTGTCCCGGCTGCGCGAATTCTGCGAAACCAAGGTCGATCCACTGGTCATCGAACGGGAGGCGCGCATTCCCGACGAGATCGTCAAGGGACTGCGCGAACTCGGCGCGTTCGGCATGAAGATCCCGCGCCGGTACGGCGGGCTCGGGCTCAGCCAGCTCTACTACGGCCGCGCGCTGATGCTGGTCGGCTCGGTGAGCCCGGCCATCGGCGCGCTGCTGTCGGCGCACCAGTCGATCGGGGTGCCGCAGCCGGTCAAGCTGTTCGGCACCGCCGAGCAGAAGGAGACCTGGCTGCCGCGCTGCGTCAACGAGATCAGCGCCTTCCTGCTCACCGAGCCGGACGTCGGCTCGGACCCGGCCCGGCTGAGCGCCACCGCCGTGCCCGACGGCGACGAGTACGTGCTCAACGGCGTCAAACTGTGGACCACCAACGGCGTCGTCGCCGACCTGCTGGTGGTGATGGCGCGGGTCCCGCGCGGCCCCGGCCACCGCGGCGGCATCTCGGCGTTCGTGGTGGAGGCCGACTCGCCCGGCATCACCGTGGAGAACCGCAACGCGTTCATGGGCCTGCGCGGCATCGAGAACGGCGTCACCCGCTTCCACGACGTGCGCGTCCCGGCCGCCAACCTGATCGGGTCCGAGGGCGCCGGGCTGAAGATCGCGCTGACCACGCTGAACACCGGGCGGCTGTCGCTGCCGGCGCTGTGCGCGGCGGCCGGCAAGTGGTCCACCAAGATCGCCCGCGAGTGGTCGCGCGAGCGGGTGCAGTGGGGCCGCCCGATCGGCGAGCACGAGGCCATCGCGCGCAAGGTGGCGTTCATCTCGGCCACCACCTACGCGATGGAGGCCATGGTGGACCTGGCCTCCCAGCTCGCCGACGACGAGCGCAACGACATCCGGATCGAGGCGGCGCTGGCCAAGCTGTGGGGCTCGGAGATGGCCTGCCGGATCGCCGACGAGCTGATGCAGCTGCGCGGCGGCCGCGGCTATGAGACGGCCGAGTCGCTGGCCGCCCGCGGCGAGCGCGGCGTGCCGGTCGAGCAGTACATGCGCGACCTGCGCATCAACCGGATCTTCGAGGGCTCCACCGAGATCATGCACCTGCTCATCGCCCGGGAGGCGGTGGACGCGCACCTGTCGGTGGCGGGGGACATCATCGACCCCGAGGCGTCCCCCGCGCAGAAGGCCCGCGCGGCGGCGCGCGCCGGCGGCTTCTACGCGCGCTGGCTGCCGACCCTGGTGACGGGGCCGGGGCAGCGTCCGGGCTCGTACGCCCAGTTCGGGCCGCTGGCCAAGCACCTGCGCTACGTCGAACGGACCTCCCGCAAGCTGGCCCGGGCGACGTTCTACGCCGCCGGCCGCTGGCAGGGCGAGCTGGAACGCAGGCAGGGGTTCCTGGGGCGGATGGTCGACATCGGCGCCGAGCTGTTCGCGATGAGCGCCGTGTGCGTCCGCGCCTACTCCGACGCCACGAGCGGTGCGATGTTCGGCCGCAACGGGCACGACCCGGGCCCGTCGGCGCTGCGCCTGGCGGACGCGTTCTGCCGGCAGGCCCGCCTGCGCATCGACGAGCTGTTCCGGGGGCTGTGGCACAACACCGACGTGCTCGACCGCAAGCTCGCCCGGCAGGTGCTGGACGGCGACTTCATCTGGCAGGAGGAAGGCGTGCTCGACCCGTCCATTCCGGGGCCGTGGATCGCGCGCGCCGAGCCGGGGCCCGCCCAGAAGGAGAACGTGCACCGCACCATCGGGTGAGCGTCTCCAGACGCATTCGTCCCCTGCCCTGAGCCTCCGACCGGTGGCCGTCGCGCATCGCCACCATATGAAAACCGCCTGACTGCGATCTGTGCGCTCTGTCGCTATGTTGCGGAGCGCGGCGTGCACCAAGGTAGCCGGGTGACGCCGGATCATGGCCGGTGCGGTAGGGGCGCCGGTGGGGGACGAGTGCGAAAGGCCCATCCCGATGCTCAGTGTTGTCGTGGACGACACGCGGGATCCGGCATGGAACCTCGCTCTGGACGAGGCGCTGGCGCGCGCGGGCGTCCCGTCGCCCATGACGCTCGGCCCCGGGTGGGCGGGGCCGGGGCTGGCGCGTGACGCCGAGGGCGCCGTGCCGAGGGACGTCGTCCGGTCGGTGGTCGAGGCGCCCGTGCTGCGCGTCTGGGAGAACGGCCCCGGCATCGTCGTCGGACGCTTCCAGAACCTGGGCCGCGCGGTCGATCTGGCCGCCTGCGCGCGCGACGGCTTGCGCGTGGTGCGCCGGGCCACCGGCGGCGGCGCCCTCTACACCGGGCCGGGCTGCCTGCTGTTCACGCTGGTGCGGCGGCAGCCTCACGCCGGCGGGCCCGCCGCCCGCCGTGGCGCACGGCCGATCGCGCGGCCCGGCGCCCGCCCGGATGCCCGCCCCGACCTCGACGTGCTCGTGGCCAAAGCCGTCCGGCGGCTCGGACTTCCCGCGAAAGCCCTGCGCGGCGGGGCCGTGCGCACCGCGCGGCTGCGTACCCGGCGCGCGGTGCTCACCCACGTCGCCGTGCGCGTCACGGAGGAAAGCGTGCTCGGCGACCGCTACCTCGCCGAGGGCGAGCGCCCGGGCCGCTCGGGCGGCGGCTCGCTGGCCGGGCACGGCGCCGAGGCGACCCCGGACGCCGTACGGTCGGCGGTGCTGGCCGCCGCCGCCGAGTCCTACGGCGAGGTCTGCACGCGCCGCCCCAACGCCATCGAGCAGGCGTGCCGCGACCATCTCTACGCCGTCCGGTACGGCGACTTCTCGTGGCATCTGACGGGCGCGCCCGCCCGCCGCGGCATCTGCTGGGAACAGATCTGCCGCTGAGCACCCCCGGTGACCTCGCCCTCTACCTCGCCCTCTACCTCGCCTGGTGGCGCGCCGTGGGACGCGTCACGCGAAAACCGACGCGTCTACCGGTCCCGGTGTTGCACGATGGGTAGACTGACGCGACCTTGCGCCCGAGATTCGGTCCGCTCCCGGTCTTGACACGCGGACCGCCGATCCGGCGAACGCCAAGCCGAACGCCAGGCAGCGACGAACGCACTCAGCGAGCGGAAAGTATGCAGTCACCAGGTCACAAGAAGTCCATTTCCGGCACCCTTCTCAAGCTCCTCGGCAGCGGACCGGCCCCCTCGGGGCAGCCCGGCCGCACCGTCCCCACCGCGGGGGACGGCGAGATCGTGCAACCCGCCGCCGGAGAGGGGGCTCTGGAGAACCACCTCGGCGGCGACGAGGCGCGCAACTACCGCAGGTACGAGTACGAGATGGTGGCCCCGCACGTCGGGCGGTCGCTGCTGGAGGTCGGCTCGGGCCTCGGGCACTTCTCCGAGCAGTTCGTCGGCCGCCTCGACTACCTCGTGGTGAGCGACAACGACCCGTACTGCGTGGGCGAGCTGCGCAAGCGCTACGACGGCGACGACCGGGTCGAGGTCATCGACCTGGAGCTGCCCGCCGAGATCGACATCCGGCGGCGCGTCGACACCGTCGTGATGATGAACGTCCTGGAGCACATCAAGGACGACGTGCAGGCCCTCAAGGACCTGGCGGCGGTGACCGAACCGGGCGGCCGCATCGTCATCTGGGTCCCCGGCTACATGCAGCTGTACGGCGACTTCGACCGCAAGGTCGGCCACGTCACCCGGTACACGCCCCAGACGCTGGGCCGCACGGTCCGCGAGGCGGGCCTGGTGCCGCAGGTGCTCAAGCCCATCAACCTGCTGGGCGGCATCGCCTGGTGGCTGGCGGTGCGCCGCGGCGGCGCCGGCTACCCCGACCCGCGGCTGGTCAAGATCTACGACCGGACGGTCATCCCGGTCACCCGGGCCATCGAGCGGGTGGTGCGCCCGCCGTTCGGGCAGACGGTCTTCTGCGTGGCGCGCGTCCCGCGCTGACGCCCGCCCGACCGCGCGACGCCCCGTCGCGCCGGCCGCCCCGCGTCGACCGCCCGCGCCGCCTGCTGAGCCGACGCGGACGCGCCGCCTCCCCCAGGGAGTCAATCCCGTTGGTTTTGGATATGCCAATGGGCACGTTGCGCGATGGCCGCAGCGCGTGCGCGCGTCCAGACTGGGTGGCGGCCGGACGGGTCACGGACCGCCTCTCCGAGCGGAGGAGCGCCGCGTGCTTCCACGGACCGTGACGCGAAGGCCAGCCACCGAAGTTCCCGTGTGGTCCGACGAACCGGTGGCGGGGGTCCGGGAGGGGAGGCCCCCGCCGCCGGCTTCCCAGAGGCCAGGGGCGCCGGGCCCGGGGCTACGCGCGGCGGGTGGCGTAGGCGGGCCGCCCGGCCCCGCTCTCCGCGCCGCCCGTGCCGTTGCGCGCCCCGCCGTCGCCGGAACCCGCGTCGCCGTCCCGGGCGGCGGTGAACAGGCCGAGCCGGTGCGCGGTGGCCGCGGCCTCGCCCCGGCTGGCGACGCCCAGCTTGCCCAGGATGTTGGACACGTGCACGCTGGCGGTCTTGGCCGAGATGAACAGCGCCTCGGCGATCTCGCGGTTGCTGCGGCCCTGCGCGACCAGCCGCAGCACCTCCAGCTCGCGCGGCGTGAGCCCGAACGCCGCCGCGCCGTCCGCGCCCTCCGCCCCGCCGCCGCGCGGCAGCCGGGCGCGCCGGAACAGGTCGTCGATGCGCTCGGCCAGCGGCCGGGCCCGCAGCCGGACGGCCAGGGCGACGGCGCGCCGCAGCCGTTCGGC